>NZ_LYSQ01000010.1:0-146189 GCF_001728955.1 Aeromonas sp. DNP9
TATTCGCAAGCGAGGCTGAGATATCAGCTGCGGTTGCAGAGAAAGTCCCCACTCAGATGGGGATTTTTTTGCCCGCAATTCAGTACTCCAGCTTCTTCTGTTGCCGTTGTGGCGAGCCAAGCACCACCTCTTATAGTGCCACTCTGCCACTCTGCCACTCTGCCACTCTGCCACTCTGCCACTCTGTCATTTCGCACATCCTCTACTCTGCTCTGCCGAGATTGCCCGACTGCACCCCTGTCCATCGTGATACTGCTTATATGAACGCCTGTTAAAGCAAATGCCAGCAATAAAAAGGGCAGGCCAAGGCCTGCCCGCAAAGATGCACAAGGTGTTACATGATCCCGCGGATCAGGATCCCGCTGATCAGCAGCGGCGCCACCACGCGCCAGCACCAGAGCAGCGCCAGACGCAGGGCGGGTGACAGGCCCGCAGGCAATATTGCATCACCCAAGCGCCAGCCCAGCAGCAGGGTCAGTACCAGACCAAACAGCGGCATCATCAGGTTGGAGGTCAGATAGTCGAGCAGCTCGAAGATGGTCTTGCCAAACAGGGTCAGATCGTTCCATGGGCCGAACGACAGGCTCACCGGAATGCCGGAGGCCATGATGAGCAGGGTCAATACCCGGCAGGCGCCGCGACGTGACCAGCCCCACTCCTCGGTGGTGAAGCGTACCAGATGCTCCAGCATGGAGATGGAGGAGGAGAGCGCGGCGACCAGCAGCAGCAGGAAGAAGACGACGCCGAGCCCCTGACCGAACGGCAGATGACTGAACACGGCCGGCATGGTCATAAAGGTGAGTCCGGGCCCGGCAGTCGGGTCGATGCCGGTGGAGGCCAGCGCCGGGAAGATCATCAAGCCCGCCAGCACCGAGATAAGGCTGGCCAGGGTGACCACCCAGACCCCGGAGCGCAGCACCCCTTCGCTATTGGGCAGATAGGCGCCATAGGTGGTGTGTACCCCGAGCCCGATGGAGAGGGAGAAGAAGGCCAGCCCCAGCGCGTCCAGCACGCTCTGGCCGGTCAGCATGGAGAAGTCCGGCAGCAGCAGCTGGCGCACACCCGCCATGGAGCCCGGCATGGAGAGACCGACCCCCACCAGCAACAACATCATGATGAACAGCGCCGGCATCATCCAGCGCAGTGCCCGCTCCACCCCTTTCTGAATACCCCCCTGCACGAACCACCAGGTCAGGCCTGCGAAGATCAGATGGGTCAGCACCGGCCACCAGGGGTTGCTGACATAGCCGTTGAACAGGGCGGTGAGGGCGCTTCCTTCGCTCAGATTGAGCTTGCCAGCCATCGCCAGCGCGGCGTAACCCACGGTCCAGCCGCCCACCACGCTATAGAAGCTGTAGATAAAGAAGCCGCAGGCTATCCCCATATACCCCATCCAGCGCCAGTTCGGCCCCACCAGTTTGCGGAAAGCGCCGAGCACCCCGCGCTGACTATGGCTGCCGAGCAGAGTTTCGCCGACCTGTACCGCTACCCCCAGGGTGAAGCTGAACAGCAGAAACACC
Source organism: Aeromonas sp. DNP9 (assembly GCF_001728955.1). Taxonomy (NCBI): domain Bacteria; kingdom Pseudomonadati; phylum Pseudomonadota; class Gammaproteobacteria; order Aeromonadales; family Aeromonadaceae; genus Aeromonas; species Aeromonas sp. DNP9. Next base: position 1,521 of record NZ_LYSQ01000010.1, read on the forward strand.
AGCAGAAAGGCGCCACCGCCATTGGTGGAGGTCACATAGGGAAACTTCCAGATGGCACCAAGGCCAATCGCTGTGCCTGCTGCGGCCAGCACATGACCGAGACGGGAAGACCACTGAACCTGGCTCATACAACCTCCGGGTAACACGACATCGAAGCAATACTCCTGAGTAGCAATAAACGACAGACCATAAAAAAGGCCGCTTGAGGCGACCTTTGCAATGAACATTCAGAAAAACTGTGCGTGCAAGGTCACCTCTCTTGCGAGCTAAAAAATCGACCAAACAGCACTAGGATGGCAGACATGAGGTGACAACCTGACTTATGAATGAGGAAACAGCCTAAACCATGGAAAGAATAATTGACACATAAAATCAAAATTTTTTATGTGTGCCGCTGTCATCACTCTGACTGTACGTACAACTCAATCAGCGAGCGCGTTGCCGGGCCGCATCTTTTCTACCTTGTGGCTATTTACTGGGCGATAATCGACGTAGCTTCTTCTGGAACTAGTGACCGCTACATGGCACTGACGGGAATAACGATGAGACAGGATGTCGTATGAGATGGATGGTGCTGCTCTGGTTACTGATCAGCCTGAGTGTGTCGGCGCAGTCCGGATTAACCCTGCTGAGTCACGACTTACCCCCCTTTACCGAATACCGCGACGGCAAGCTCGACGGATTTGCCATTCGCCTGATCGATGAGGTGCAGGAGGAGCTTGGCACCCGTTATCCGGTGCGGATTTACCCGCTCAAGCGGGCGCTGGCGCTGGCACGGGTCGAGCCCGGCTATGGATTGTTCGTGGTACAGCGGCTCCCGGAGCGGGAGTCCCATTTCAAATGGGTTGGCCCGCTCTTTATCAATCGGGTCTTTATCTATCAGGCGCCCGATAGTCGCCACCCGCTGACCTCGCTGGCGCAGCTGCGAGATCTGCCCAGAGTGGGGGTCGTGCTGGGCAATGCCGATGATGTGCGGCTGACCCATGAGGGCTACACCAATCTGGTGCGCTACAAGACGGTCGGGGAGGCGATAGAGCGGCTGAAGCTGGGCAAGATCGATGCTTTGCCGATGGCGGAGCTGGTGATGGAGGCCACCCTCGACAAGATGGGGTTATCCCGGCGCAGCATTGTCAGCAGTGGTGTACTGCTCCATCAGGCCGGTCTCTATATCGTCTTCTCCAAGGGAACGGATGATGCCGAGATCACCCGCTGGCAGCATGCCCTGGAGGCCGTCAGAGCCGCACAGGGGCGGGCCGATGAGCCCACCCGCGAAGAGTAACCGTCACACCAGACCGCGAATCAAGATCCCGCCGATCAGCAAGGGGGCAATCCAGCGCCAGCAGTTCATCAGCAGGTGATGCCAGTGGCTGGCAATCCCCTGCGGCAGTGCCTTGCGTCCCAGCTTCCAGCCCAGCAGCAGCGTCAGCATCAGGCCGAACAGCGGCATCATCAGGTTGGAGGTGACAAAGTCCAGCAACTCGAAAATGGTTTTGCCAAACAGGGTGGCGTGTTGCAGCGGGCCAAACGACAGGCTGACCGGAACACCGCTAACCATGACGAATCCAGTGATGGCACTGCAGGCCGTGCGGCGTGACCAGCCCCAGGTCTCGCACAGGAAGCACTGCAAATGCTCCAGCAGGGAGATGGCCGAGGAGAGCGCCGCAAAGACCAGCAGGGCGAAGAAGATCACCTCAAGCACCTGACCGAAGGGCAGCAGCTGAAACACCGCCGGCATGGTCATAAAGGTGAGACCGGGGCCGGAGGCCGGGTCGATACCGGTCGAGGCCAGCACCGGGAAGATCATCAGCCCCGCCAGTACTGCCACCATGCTGGCCAGCAGCACCACCCAGAGGCTGGAGCGACCAACCCCTTCGCTGGTCGGCAGATAGGCACCGTAGGTGGTGTGAATGCCCAGACCGATGGAGAGGGAGAAGAAGGCCAGCCCCATGGCATCGAGCACGCCGGACATCCCCAGCTTGCTGAAGTCGGGCATCAGGAAGTGACGTACTCCCGCCATCGCATTGGGCAGGGTGAGGCCAAAGGCGACCAGCATCAGGATCATCAGGAACAGGGCCGGCATCATCCATCGCAAGGTGCGCTCCACCCCTTTCTGAATGCCTCCTTGCACCACCATCCAGGTGAGGGCGGCAAACAGCAGGTGAGTGAGGATTGGCCAGACGTCGCCGCTGACATAGTCATTGAAGCGGGCGGTGAGGGCCGCCGCATCCCCATGGTTGAGATCGCCGGAGATGGCCATGCCGGTATAACCCAAGGTCCAGCCGCCCACCACGCTGTAGAAGCAGTAGATGAGCAGGGTAGAGATTACCCCCATTACCCCAACCCAGCGCCACTGTTTGCCGAGCAGATCGGAGAAGGCACCGACTACCCCGCGGCGACTCATGCTGCCGAGCAGGGTCTCCCCCATCAGTACCGCCACCCCCAGGGTGAAGCTGAACAGCAGAAAGACCAGCAGGAAGGCGCCGCCGCCGTTGACTGCGGTGACATAGGGGAATTTCCAGATTGCGCCGATACCGACCGCGGAACCCGCTGCGGCGAGGATGTAGCCGAGTCGGGATGACCATTGGGACTGCTTCATAAGAACTCCAATCGAGCGCCCCTGGGCAGGGGCAGAATGGCGCTCATGTTACGGAGGTCACGGCGCAATCACTACGACGGTTATCAGGTGTAAATGCGATTTATTGGCATAATTGGCTAATTTAATTCTGTTTTTTGCCCAATCCTGCCACCAAATAAAAACCGGAGCGAGATTGCTCCGGTTTGGTCTCTGACAACAGCTCGTCTGCGGACTAGATCACCCCCAGCTCCCGCAGCCGCTCCATCAGGTAGCTGTGGGCAGTATGGCGCTCGGAGAGCACCACATCCGGGCGCGGGTGGAGGAACAGCGGCAGCGAGATGCGTGACTTGCTGGCACTGCCACCGGTCGGGTTGATGACGCGGTGAGTGGTGGAGGGGTAGTAGCCGCGAGAGGCTTCCTGCAGCATATCGCCGATATTGATGATGAGGGTACCAAAGTCGCACGGCACATCCATCCACTCGCCATCGGAACCCTTCACCTGCAGCCCCGGCTCGTTGGCGGCGGGCAGAATGGTGAGCAGGTTGATATCCTCGTGGGCGGCGGCGCGGATGGCACCCGGCTCCTCGGTGCCGTTGAACGGCGGGTAGTGCAGCACCCGCAGCAGGGTCTTCTGGCTCTCTTCGATCATCGAGGAGAGGGGGCAGCTGTAGTGAGCGGCGATATCGGCCGGGGTGTGCTGCTCGACCCAGCCCAGCAACTCGGCGGCCAGACCGTTGGCCAGACGATAGTACTCCATCGCCTGCTCCTTCAGCTCTTGTGGCATCTGGCCCCAGGGGTAGATGTGGAAGTACTCCTTGATGTCTTTCTGGCTATGGCCCTTGGCCACCTCGGAGACCGAGGGCGGGAAGTAGCCATCCTGGGTTTCGCGGTTGAACAGGAAATCCTGCTTCTGCTCGCTCATGAAGAAGCGATACCAGTTGTCGTAGATGGATTGCACCAGCTCTTTTGGAATGGGGTGGTTGGTCAGCACGCCAAAGCCGGTGGTACGCAGGGATTCGGTGAAGCGTTGGGCCGCATCGGGTGAGCGGTAATCGACGGTCAGGACTTTCATTGTTTTTGTTGCGCGCCAGTTAAAAGATGGCGCAGTTTACCTTGCACCTGATAACAAGGAAAGCGGGTTGGCCGCCCCGTCTGGCACGGCGTTGAATAGTGACAAAAACATCAAATAAACCGCGCCAGACCGCATGGGGGCGCATCCCTTGTTAAGGCCTTTTATCCTCTCTAGAATGCCGCTCACTATCTTTTCCGGAGTCTGTTCATGTCCCCCAAAATCCTGTTGCTGACCCTGCCGGTATTGCTGGCGGGATGCAGTGCCCTGTCAGAAGATGAGTGCCGCACCATGAGTTGGTACAACCTGGGTTATCAGGATGGGTCGGAAGGCAAAACCCGTCAGGCGACCCGCGATTACGTTTCGTCTTGCAGCGAATATGGCCTCAAAGTGGATGAGGCCGAGTGGAAACGGGGCTACGACAAGGGGCTGGAGCTCTACTGCATTCCCGAGCTGGCTTACAGCAAGGGCAAGGAGGGGCAGGCTTATCTGGGGGTATGCCCCAATGACGCCAGCTTCCTCAAGCAGTATCAACGCGGCTACGAAGAGTACAAACTGGCCGCCCGCATGCGGGAGATCAGCGACGAGCTGGAGCGTACCGAGCGGGATATCGATACGCTGGAGCGCAGCATCCGCAACGAAACCAACACGGAACAGCGTGACTACTACCGCGCCAAGCGCGATCGGGCCATTCGCCACTATGAATCCCTGCGCCGGGAGTACAACCGTCTGCGCTATCCGGATCGGGTGATCCAGTTCTCCTTCGGCGGTTAATCCCTCTCTTCATGGCCAGCCCGCGTGCTGGCCATGTTGCATCCTGTCAGCTCAGGGCAGTACCCAGCGCTGTAGCGCCAGTGCGATGCCATCTTCGTTGTGGTCGGCCGTGACCCGATGGGCATGGCTCTGGATCTGCGGGGCCGCATTGCCCATGGCCACTGCCAGCCCCACCTGCTCGAACATGCTGATGTCGTTGTTGTTGTCCCCAAACGCCACCACCTGCTCCATCGCAATCCCTTCGCTGGCTGCCCACTGGGCCAGCCGGTTGCCCTTGCTGCAACCGGGCTGTACCAGCTCCACCGCATAGGGGGCCGCCCAGTCACGGGTAAAGGGCATCTGCTCGACCACCTCGCCCATAAAGGTGTGCAGGCATGCCGGATCCTGATTGAACAGCTCCAGCTTCCAGACCGGGTTGTCGAGCCAGCCTGCCAGATCCTCGACCGGGTGGAGGGCGATCTTGAGGTGATCCGGCTGATTGGCCGACCAGTGGCGGATGCGGGTGACATGCTCTTCGCAGCCGATGTAGCCGATCCCCTCGCTCAGGTGGAACAGGGCGCCCATCTGCTGCGCCTCGACCGCGGCCAGCAGCTCGGTAAGCGGGGCGGCCGCCAGCGGGTCGCCGCTGAGGATCCGGTTCTGCACCGGATCATAGAGATAGGCGCCGTTGCTGCAGATGAGGGGGGTATCGAGGGCCAGCTCGTGGTGGAAGGGACGCGCCGTCATGTAGTGGCGCCCCGTGACCAGCAGCACCTTGATACCGTGGGCGCGGGCCTGCGCCAGGGCTGCCCGGGTGGCCGACGAGATCTTGTTATCTCGGGTCAGCAGGGTGCCATCCATATCGAGCGCGATGGCCTTGTACTCATTCATAGCTCCTCCAGCATCGAACAAATCCGCAAAGAGCCTTACCGTCCCAGACCCGGCGCCCCGATGCAAGTCTTGCCGCATGGCGGAGCGCCGAACTGTGATCTTTTGCCGGCTCATGCGCAGCTGGCCAACTGCTGGCGGCTGGAGAGGGTCGGTGCCTGCCGGGCGGCCGCCACCGGCGGGCGATGGGGCACCAGCCAGAGCACCAGCAGCAGGTTGAGCAGGGTCATCGCGACGGCCAGCCAGGCCGCCAGACTGTAATCCCCCGAGATCACCGCGGCGTAGCCCCCGATCACCGGCCCCACCACCCAGCCCAGATTCATGCCGATATTGATCCAGGCGAAGCTGCGCGCCTTGTGCTCCTTGCCGGCGAGATCCGCCGCCATCGCCTGCACGATGGCGATGTTGCCGTTGCACAGCCCCTCCACCACCCGGCTGAACAGCAGCAGGGGGAGGGAGCGCTAGGCGATGCCGAGTGCCATCAGGGCATAGCCGGTGAGCGCGCCAGCCAGCGAGAGCAGCAGCAGTGGCTTGCGGCCGTAGCGGTCGGAGAGCCGCCCGAGCCAGGGGCTGCCCACCAGCTGGAACAGGGGATAGAGCCCCATGATGACCCCCAGCCACACCTTGCGGCTCCAGTCGGAGGCTTCCGGCGTCAGCATCCCCTGCGCCGGATCCAGCAGCAAGGGGGCCAATACCGGGGAGGGGAGGCTGAAGCCGGCGACCGCCAGCGTGACCGTCATCACCTGCACCCAGAGGGGGTTTTTGTGCTGTTGTTTCGCCATGTTGCACTCATTAAGTAAAGTAATAGGTTTATTTATACTGGGTGATAACTGGTATTAAGTAAAGTGAATTGTTGATTTAATAAAGGGGGCTCCCCATAATGGGGTCATGAACGCAAGCACCGACAAGATCCTGTTTCTGCTCAAGAGCCATGGCCCGCAGAGCGCCGCCGCGCTGGGGGAGCAGTTGCAGATGACCTCCATGGGCGCCCGCCAGCACCTGCTCGCACTGGAGCAGGAGGGGTGGGTCACATTCAGCGACGAGGCGCGCGGACGCGGTCGTCCCGTGCGGCTGTGGCAGCTGACCGAGCAGGCCTGGCAGCGCTTTCCCGATACCCATAGCGACCTGACCGTGCAGTTGATCGACAACGTGCGCGAGCTGTTTGGCGAGGAGGGGATGGAGCGGCTGATCCTGCAGCGAGAGCAGCAGATGCTTGCTCGCTATCAGGAAGCGCTGGGGTCCCATGGCTTATCTGGCCGGTTGGCGGTGCTCAGGGAGCTGCGTACTCGCGAGGGCTATATGGCGGAGATCCGCCGCGAAGAGGATGGCAGCTGGCTGCTTTGGGAGAGCCACTGTCCCATCTGTGCGGCGGCGCGCACCTGCCGCGGTTTCTGTCGCAGCGAACTGGCGCTGTTTCGCCAGCTGCTGGCGCCGGCGACGGTGGAGCGGGAGCAATATCTGCTGGAGGGGGCGCATCGCTGCCTCTATCGCATCATGCCGCCCGCGCTCTGATTTCGTCAAACGCCCAAAAACAACAAAGCAGGCGCCGGGATGCCTGCTTTGTTGCCTTCGGGGAGGGGGTTCTCTCGTTCCAGCCCGTCGTTTCCCGATAAGGTAAGACGGCTGATGGGGCTCTTGACCCGGTAAGGTCCTTCACCGCAGAGACCCGGTCAGGTATCTGCTTTGCCACCGGAAGATGTAACCATAGTATCCCTCCCGTGCCGGTGAGTGGTTGCAAAGTAACCACTTATTTCGGTTGTTTTTGCAATAGTTCACCCTTAATCTAGGAAAAGTGGATTAGTCATTGCAACGAGGAAGGGTAAATGCTGAAACTTGATCGCATAGACAGACATATTCTCGAGCTGATGCAGGAGAATGGCCGCATCAGCAATCTGGAACTGGCCGAGCTGGTCGGGCTCTCCCCGTCCCCCTGCTCCCGCCGGGTCAAGGCGCTGGAGGATGCCGGCCTCATCGACACCCACGTTACTCTGCTCAACGCCCGCCAGCTTGGCCTCACCCTCACCGCCTACATTCACATCTCCATGGACAGACACACGCCCGAGCGGTTCGAAAACTTCGATCGCGCCATCAGCGAACTGCCCGAAGTGCTGGAGTGTGATCTCATCACCGGTAATGATGCCGACTACCAGCTCAAGGTGGTGGTGCGCGACATGGAGCACTACCAGCACTTCCTGCTGGACAAGCTGACCCATATTCCGGGGGTGACCGGGGTGCGCTCCAGCTTCGTGCTGCGCCGCATCAAGCACAAGACGGCGCTGCCGCTCAACCATCTGGGTTAAGGCTGCGCAAACCGCTCATAGAAACAGAAAGAGGAGGCCAGTGGCCTCCTCTTTTGCTATTCGCTCTTGGTTATTCGGTAGTGGTTATCGGGTCTGGATTAGTTGTCGCGGTGACGGGGCGACTGCCGCTGTCAGACGCTGACCTGGCTGATGTCTTCCACCTGCAGCAGCCAGCCGCTCTGCTCCTGCTGCGGTTCGCCGCTGACCCGCAGCCGCTCGCCGGTCGGCACCCACTGCCCCTCGGGCAGGGAGACCAGCAGGCTTTCGCTGCCGTTGTCGAACAACCAGCGATCTTCGCCAAGCGATTCAATCAGATAACCTTCCATCTCCACTCTGGACTCGGCTTGCCAAGATGGCGCAACGGAATCACGGCTCTCGATGAAATCCCCCTGAACACCAAAACTGGCTAGCCCCCACAGAATGGAGAGCCCGACCAATGATGACTCCATCTTGTCTCTCCTCTTTTGGAACTGTGGGGCCAGTATGGGAACAGAAAACTGAGCGCACCATGAACAAGGTGGCAAAGTGCTGGCGAGATCGCGAAAAAATCCGGCCAATTGGCCGGTAGTGTCATTTTATGGTGCCTGGATCACACTATTTGGCGGCTTCTTCTGCCACCCGTTCAGCTCTTGGCTTATTCGTCCACATGGCTACCCCGCGATGATCCCCACAGATCCCCTCTGCCACTACGGCGCGAACCCGGGTGCCATCTTTGCAAATGGCCTGCCAGGCGTCGGCATCATCGATGGCGAGCGAGTTGGGGGGCGGCATGGTTTGGCAAGCCGTGAGCAGCAGAGCGCACAGGGGGAGCAATTTTTTCATGGCGGACTCCTCGGGGTGATGGGGGACTGAGAGGATTGGAATGGCCTCTCCATCCGGGCTTTACTCCCCAGCATCAGTGATAACCGGTTCAGGGGCAAGGGGAGGGGTCACCGACAGGCGCAGATGCCGTGCAGCCGGGGCTTGCCCTGTGCCCTCCTTGGGCCTAAGGTGGGGCCGTTTTACTGCCTGATTGAAGGAGCGTTTTCATGTCCACTCTCTATCCCCGCGTCGGGGTCGGCGTCATCCTGACCAACGCCCAAGGCCAGGTGCTGCTTGGCAAACGCAAAGGGAGCCATGCCCCCTACTGGTCGATCCCGGGTGGTCATCTGGAGTTGGGGGAGAGCTTCGAGTCGGCGGCGATCCGCGAAGTGGCCGAGGAGACCGGACTTGAGATCCTGGGGGCCGAGGTGGTGGCGGTTACCAACAATCTGGAGACATGGCGCGAGAGCGGGTTGCACTATATCTCGGTGACGCTGCACGCTAAGGCCGATGGTGAGCCGCAACTGCTGGAGCCTGAGAAGTGCGAAGGCTGGGTCTGGTGCGATCCGCGCGCGTTGCCCGAGCCCCATTTCGACGCCAGCCGTCAGTCCATCGCCTGCTGGCTGGCGGGGCGCTGCTATCTGCCGGGTGATGTGCCCATGGTGTCGGCCGAATCAGTCTGATTGTCATAAAACGATCATCACGCTGTCATATTATCCCCTCTCCATCGGGAGAAGAGGGATGAGGGGGAAGAGCGTGGGACAGGTATTTATTCAGTTTTTATGGCTGGGATGCATCAGTTTTGGCGGCCCGGCCGCTCATATCGGCTATTTCCAGCGCACCTTTGTCCAGCGGCTCGGCTGGCTGACACAGGCCGAATTTGCCCGCTTGCTGGCGCTGTGCCAACTGCTGCCGGGGCCCGCCTCCAGCCAGCTTGGTTTCGCCATCGGTCGTCATCGCGCCGGTCTGGGCGGGGCGCTCTCTGCTTTTGTTGGCTTCACGCTGCCCTCATTTCTGCTGCTACTGGCGGCCGCGATCGGCATCGGCCAGCTGGGCAGCAATCTGTGGCTCGATGCGGCTTTGCACGGCCTCAAGCTGCTGGCGCTTATCGTGGTGGCCGATGCGGTGCTCACCATGAGTCGTCAGTTCTGTGCCACGGGAATGACCCAAGGGATTATGGTGGTGACCGCTGCTGCACTCTGGTGGCAGCCCGGTCTGCTGACTCAACTGTTGATGCTGGCGGGAGCGGCGCTGATCTGCGCCCGCAGCCAGCGCGGGGCGGGTAGTGGGCCAGCCACCGCCGAGCTGCCTTCTGCCGCCAGCAGTCAGCCCCATTGGCCGACCCTGCTGCTGTTTGGCATCCTTTTTATCGGTCTGCCGCTGCTCGCTAGCCCGATTGGCCAGCTGGTTGCCGACTTCTATCGCGCCGGCAGTCTGGTGTTTGGCGGTGGCCATGTGGTGTTGCCGCTGCTGCAAGAGAGCGTGGGCAACACTCTCAACGAGCAGCAGTTTCTGACCGGTTACAGCCTGGCTCAGTTGGTGCCGGGCCCCATGTTTACCCTCGCCACCTATCTTGGTGCCCAGTTGCAGCCCGAGATGCCGCTGATCGGGGCCCTGTTGGCGACCCTGGCGCTCTTTGCACCCGGCTTTCTGCTGCTCTGGGCGGTGGGCCCCTGCTGGCAACAGTGGCTGGCCCGCCCCCGTCTGGCGGGGGCCGTCACCGGAATCAACGCCGCCGTGGTGGGCTTGTTGCTGGCGGCCCTCTATCAGCCGGTGTGGCAGAGCGCGGTGCTGGCGCCGACCGATCTGGCGCTGGCGGCCATCGGCTTTTATCTGCTGCGGGTGGTGAAGCTGCCGGTGCCAGCCATTGCGGCCCTGTTAGTGATGGCCGCCATCCTGCTGGCGTGAACGCGGTGAAATCCCGATAAAAAACGGCGCCTCCGTGATGGAGGCACCGTTTTTATTGCAATGGGTAAGCCGTTCAGACCTCAGGTTCGAAATCCAGACTCAGGCTGTTGACGCAGTAGCGCTGGCCAGTCTCGGTCGGTCCGTCGGGGAAGACGTGACCGAGGTGAGAGCCGCACTGGCGGCAGGTGATCTCCACCCGCTTCATGCCGTGGCTGTTGTCCTCGGTGTATTCCACCGTCCCCTCGATGGCCTTGTCGAACGAGGGCCAGCCGCAGCCGGAATCAAACTTGGCTCCTGAGTGAAACAGCACGCTCTTGCAGCAGACACAGAGGTAGTCGCCGCTCTTGCGATTGTGGAGCAGGGCGCCGCTGTAGGGGCGCTCGGTGCCCTTCTCCCAACAGACGTGAAACTGCTCGGGGGTCAGTTTGCTGCGCCACTGTTCCGGATTGTTACTGCTCATACCGACTCCTTGCCATCCATACCGGAGCCCAGCATAGCGGCTCCGTAAAGCTGACTCCAGCATGCCTCTTATGCTTTGCCTGTATCTGTGATCGAGGTGGCAACCATCTCCTCACCGGATACAGGGAGAATTTCCTGCTGCCGTGGCTGGGCATCCTCCGCCGTGCTGGCCAGCGCCACCCGCTCCAGCAGTTTGAGGGAGTGGGCCCGGCCGACTGCCACCTGCCGTTTGATGTCATCGGGCAGGAAGGGGAGGCCATCGTTGGTGGCGGTGTCGATGGTCTGGATCCACTCCAGCCCTTCCCCCGGCGGCGGCAGGCGGAACTGGATATCGTAGTCGCTGGCGTTGAACAGCACGTACCAGCGCTCGCCGACACAGTTGATCATGCCGATATCCATGGCGAACGCCTGCCCCATGGGGGCGTGCCAATCCTGATCGGTGAGCTGGTGGCCGTCCGGGTGATACCAGTTGACCTGATGGCAGCTGGACGGGGTGCCATTCCAGCTGTCGTCGCTCAGCTGCAGGTTGGAGAAGACGCAGGACTCCGCCCGCAGCGCCATCATCTGCTGGGTGAAGGCGAACAGCCGCTCATCCTCCGGTCGCCACTGCCAGTTGACCCAGCTGATCTGGTTGTCCTGACAGTAGGCGTTGTTGTTGCCAAGCTGGCTGCGTCCCATCTCGTCGCCGGCGAGGAAGTGGGGAGTGCCTTGGGAGAGCAGCAGGGTGGCAATCAGATTGCGCTTCTGCTGCTGGCGCAGGCTGTTGACCCGCGGATCCAGGGTCGGCCCCTCTACCCCGTGGTTATAGGAGAGGTTGTTGCCGTGGCCATCCCGATTGTCTTCACCGTTGGCCTGATTGTGGCGCTGGTTGTAGGAGACCAGATCCTCCAGGGTGAAACCGTCGTGATAGCAGAGGTAGTTGACGCTGGTGTGGGGGGAGCGCCAGTTCTTCGGGAAGATATCCCGCGAGCCCACCAGACGGGTGGCAAAGTCTCCCATCTTGCCCGCATCACCACGCCAGAAGGCGCGCACCGTGTCGCGGTAGCGGTCGTTGATCTCCTGCCACTGGCTCGGGAATTGACCCAGCCGGTAGCCGAAGGGGCCGATATCCCAGGGTTCGGCGATGAGCTTGACCTGTGACAGCACAGGGTCGGCCATCACGGCCTTGAAGAAGGCGCCCATGGGCTCGAACTCTCCCGCTTCCCGCGCCAGCGTCACCGCCAGATCGAAACGGAAGCCGTCCACCTGCATCTCGGTGACCCAGTAACGCAGGGCATCGAGCACCAGCCGCAGGGTGTTGGGGTGATCCAGATTGACGCTGTTGCCACAGCCGGTCACGTTGGCGTGACGGGTGTAGTCTGGGCCGTGAGGACCCGCTTCGAACGCGTAGTAACCGGCGTTGTCAAAGCCCTTGAACGAGAGGGTGGGGCCGTCGAAGCCCGAAGCGGCAGTGTGGTTGTAGACCACATCCAGAATCACCTCGAGCCCGGCCCGGTGCAGCTCGCGCACCATGGTCTTGAACTCGGTCACCGCCTCGTCTGCTCGGGTGCTGTAACGCGGCTCCGGGGCGAAGAAGGCGATGGGGTTGTAGCCCCAGTAGTTGGTCAGTCCCAGCTGCTCCAGTCGCGGTTCCGACATGAAGGCAGCCACCGGCATCAGCTGCACCGAGGTGATGCCGAGGCTCTTCATATGCTCGATAACCAGCGGATGACTGATGCCAAGGTAGGTGCCCTGCAGCGCTTTGGGGATCCCCGGGTGCTGCTTGGTAAAGCCCTTGACGTGGGTCTCGTAGATAATGGTGCGGGCTGGGCTGATCCCCGGTTTGCCAACCCCTTGCCAGTCAAAACTGTCATCCACCACCACTGACTTGGCAATCATCCCGGCACTGTCCCCCTGATAGAGAGCTTCATCCCAGTAGGTGGGACGACTGAGCGCCTTGGCGTAGGGGTCGATGAGCAGTTTTTGCGGATCGAACAGCATCCCCTCCTGTGGGGTGCCATAGACCCGATAGCCGTAGCGCTGACCGGCCTTTACACCGCGCACGTAGCCAAAGCGATACTGGCCACGGCGGCCGGGCAACTCCAGCCGCATCAGCTCCTGCTCCTGCTCGTCGTACAGGCAGATCTCCACCTTGTCCGACTGGGGGGCCCAGACGCAGAAGTGGCAACCGTTCTCGTCAAGGCGGGCCCCCAGCGGGTGGCCCACCCCTTTTTCCATTACAAGCATCAAGACTCCTGTTTGATAAACAAGGTCGCCAGCGGCGGCAGATCCAGCACTATGCTGTGTGCCATCCCCTGCCAGGGGGTCGGCTCGGCAGCGAACACCAGACCTACATCATAGTTACTACCCCAGTAATACTCGCTGTCGGTGTTGAGCACCACCCGATAGTGGCCCGCCGCAGGGACGCCGATCCGATATTCGAGACGGGGCACCGGGGTGAAGTTGCAAGCGACCACAATAGCCTGCTTGCCCTCTTTGTCCGCCCGCAGCCAGGCAAAGATGCTGTTGTCGGCATCGTTGTGATCCAGCCAGCGGAAGCCGGTCTGCTCATAATCGGCCTGATACAAGGCAGGCTCATGACGGTAGAGGTGGTTGAGATCGTGGATCAGCCGCTGCTGACCGGCATGCTTGGGATATTGCAGCAGATGCCATGGCAGCTGGGCATCGTGGTTCCACTCGTTGCTCTGGGCGATTTCGGTGCCCATGAAGTTGAGCTTCTTGCCCGGGTGGGCGTACATGAAGCCCATGTAGGCCCGCAGGTTGGCGGCTTGCTGCCACTCGTCGCCCGGCATCTTGTAGAGCATGGAGTGCTTGCCGTGCACCACCTCGTCGTGGGAGAGCGACAGGATGAAGTTCTCGTCATAGTGGTAAACCATGGAGAAGGTCATGTCGTTGTGGTGGTAGCGACGGTGGATCGGCTCTTTCTGCATGTAGGTGAGGGTGTCGTGCATCCAGCCCATATTCCACTTGAAGCCAAAGCCGAGGCCGCCGAGGAAGGTGGGGCGGGAGACACCGGCAAAGGCGGTGGACTCTTCGGCTATGGTCATGGCGTGGGGGTACTTGCCGTAGACCTCCTCGTTGGTCCACTTGAGCAGGCTGATCGCCTCGTAGTTGTGGTTGCCGCCATCTACGTTCGGTACCCACTCACCGGCGTTGCGGGAATAGTCCAGATAGAGCATGGAGGCGACCGCATCCACCCGCAGGCCGTCGATGTGGAACTTGTCGAGCCAGAACAGGGCGCTCGCTACCAGGAACTGGCGCACTGTGTCGCGGCCGAAGTCGTAGATGTAGGAGTTCCAGTCCGGGTGCCAGCCACGGCGCGGATCTTCATATTCATAGAGCGGGGTACCGTCGAAACGGGCCAGGCCGTGGGCATCGGACGGGAAGTGGGCGGGTACCCAGTCCAGAATGATGCCGATCCCGGCCTGGTGGCACTGGTCGACGAAGTATTTGAAATCATCTGCGGTGCCGTAGCGGCTGGTAGGGGAGAACATGCCCACCGGTTGGTAGCCCCAGGAGCCGCTGAAGGGGTGCTCGGAGACCGGCAGCAGCTCGATGTGGGTGTACTCCATCTCCTTGACGTAGGCGACCAGCTCCACTGCCAGCTCGCGCCAGCTCAGGCTGTCGCCGTTGGGGTGGCGCTTCCAGGAGCCGACGTGCAGCTCATAGATGGAGAGCGGCTGCTCGCGTTTGTCGTTGTGCTGGCTGGCAATCCACTCGGCATCCTGCCACTGGTACTGGGCGTGGTCATAGACCACGGAGGCGAACGACGGATACTGCTCGCAGTAAAAGCCGACCGGATCGCTCTTGTGGGGCAGCCGGTTGCCCATGGGGTCCTTGAGCTCGAACTTGTAGCGATCCCCGGCCTTGAGGTCCGGCACAAACAGCACCCAGTGACCGCAGAGGCTGCGCTGCATCGGATGGCGGCGGCCATCCCAGAAGTTGAAATCGCCGATGAGGCTCACGGCGGTGGCGCTCGGCGCATAGACCGCAAAACGCACCCCTTCCACCTGCTGGCCAAGATGTTCCACGGTGCGCAGCTGGGCGCCAAGGGTGTGGTAGAGGTTTTCCGGCTGGGCGGTCAGTTCGGCCAGGCCTGCCCAGGCGGCATCCTGAAACTGATAGGGGTCGATGACCTCGGTGGTGGCATCTTGGTAGCTGGCGATCAGCTGATAGGGGAAGGAGTTTTTGCGGCGGGTGAAAACAGTTTCAAAAAGACCCGATTCATCGGTGGGCGCCAGGGTGGCAACGACTTTGCCCGACTTGAGATCCTTGACGCGGACTTCGAGGGCATCAGGCAACCAGGCGGTCAGTTTGAGGCCGGGCCCATCCGGATTGGCCTGCAGGCCTAAGTGAGAGAAGGGATCGGAACAGCGGGCAGCAACCAAACGTTCAACGAGCATCGAGATTTCCTTTCATGACAGAGCATCCACTCCGGCCGAAGCCGGAGTGGATTTAGGTGAGAGCGCTGTGGGAGACAGCGTCTCAACGACTGGCCTCATCACGGGCTTGGCTCATCTTGCCAGCCAGTGCCTTGAGTGCCTCATTGGCAAAAATATCTTCCAGATCAGCGGAAAGCTTGCGGCGCCAGTTGGGGTATTCGTAACTGGTGCCCGGTACGTTGACCGGCTTGTCCATCTCCAGCCAGTCTTCCAGCTGGGTACTGAACAGGGCGCAGCTGCCGCGGGACATGTGGATCTGCAGACCGTGGTTGAGTTCGGTGTTCATGCCGACCCAGTTCACGTCATGACTGATGTTGTCAGAGATGACCTTGTGGGCATGCAAGCTGTCGAGGATCCGCTGTTTGGCCTGGTGACGATCAGCATACAGAGTCTTCAATACATCTTCATCCGGATACAGACCCAGTTGACGGCCGAGCGCCAGATCGTCGCAGTGCCAGAAGCCCTTGAGGGTCGGCATGTCGTGGGTGGTCAGGGCCGACATCGCCTGCTCGGTGTAGTGCGCAGGAGAGATAAAGCCGCCATCTTCCTTGGAGCGCTCGAAGAAGAACACCTTGTAGGAGTGGACGCCGTTCTCTTTCAGGGTCACGTCGATCCCCTCCGGCACGGTGCCCAGATCCTCGCCGATCAGCAGGCACTGATTGCGGTGGGATTCGAGGGCCAGAATGCCCAGCAGATCGTTGACCGGATAATAGATGTAGGCGCCCTTGGCGGCGGACGCTCCGGGCGGTACCCACCACAGGCGCAGCAAGGCCATCACGTGGTCGATGCGCAGTGCGCCGCAGGAGCGCATGTTGGCACGGAACAAGTCCACCATCGGCTGGTAGGCCGCTTCGAACAGCTTGTTCGGGTTCATCGGGGGCAGGCCCCAGTTCTGACCGAGCGGGCCGAGGATATCGGGCGGCGCACCGACCGAGGCTTTCGGGCAGTAGAGATCCTGGTTTGCCCAGATCTCGGTGGAGCCTTCGGAGACGCCCACCGCCAGATCCCGATAAATCCCCATCACCATGCCGGCTGCCTTGGCACGGGCATCGGCTTGCGCCAGCTGCTCGTCGGCCAGGAACTGCAGATAGAGGTAGAAGTTGACATCTTGCGGGTGCTCGGCCATCCAGACGGCAACGGCAGGGTTGTGGTAATCGCGCAGCTCCTGCGGCCATACCGGCCAGCCCCAGGCATTTTCGCCTTTGGCATAGAAGTGGGCCTGCAGTGCATCAAATACTGCCTGCTGTTGCAGGCTGTCGCCACCGGCGGCCACGAAGGCATCAAAGGCGGCCTGACGCTCGGCGCTCAGGGTGGCTTCATCGAACACCTGACGCAGCATGCCGAGTTTGGTCTGGATCACGCCGGTATAATCGACATTCTCTTTGGCGCGCAGATCGGCCAGATGTTGCTGGAAGGCAGGGCTCGCCACTTCCGCCTTCAGGCGAGCGCTCTGCTGGAATTCGGGCACCGCTTCCACATTGATATAGGCCACGTTGAGCCAGCGACGGGAAGAGGGGCTGTAGGGACTGGCGCTCTCCGGATTGGCCGGATAGAGGGCGTGGATAGGGTTGAGACCGACGAAGTGGGCACCCCAGGCGGCCGCTTTCTCAACCAGCTGGCCCAGATCGCTGAAGTCACCGATACCCCAGTTATGGCGGCTGCGCAGGCAGTAGAGCTGCACGCTCGGACCCCATACCTTGCGGCCATCGGCAATCGGCGCCTGCTTGTAGCAGGCCTTGGGGGCAACGATGAGGCGCATGGTGGCCAGCGGCTCGTCATTGCCCTCTTCCAGCAGCACCAGCTGGTGATAACCCAGCTCCGGGGCCATTTCCAGAGTGACGCGATAGGCCTGGCACTCCATCTCTTCAAATTCGGCCACGCCGACCAGCTCACCCTCGATGGGGGTGAATTGACCGGACAGCACTGCACCCTGCTCCTGCTGGAGCTGCCAGGTGAGGGCATCGTTGACGAATTCGATGGGGAGGCGAACCTCAAGGGTAACGGCGTCGCCGGTGCGAACCACCATCACAGGATCCAGCGCCCGCAGCCAGTGCTGGCGATGCTCCTCTTCCAGCTGCTGCACCAGTGCGGCCTCGTCATCGACGCGGTAGCCCATGGCGCCCAGCATGGCGGCCTTGCTCTCTTCTGATACCTGGGCCGGGTGGCCCCAGGCATCGACATACTCGCTGGCGATACCTTTTGCGGCAGCCAGCTGTTCAATCAGGGTGGTCATAGTTTGAGAATTCCCGCTGTGGATTCTATCTATACTATTTTGTTTGATTTTTATGGGGTGGTACTTGAACAGTGGCTCTTTGGCCATGCTAAACCGCGCACATTTTTACATATCTCTGTGAATGGTTGTGTGACCGAGTAGGCACTATTGTTGATATCTGCGCGATGCCACGACCTGGCACTTTTTTCGTCAAAACGTGGTAATCAGTTACATAAACAGAAAATTAATTTCACAGTTTTTCATGATATAGCGCAATTTCAGACAGAATGTTGGTTGACTCACCGGAGAGTTCTAGTAAATTTACAAGCGGAATTTTCTTTGACTACTGAACAGTTAGGTAACTAAATATGACTATCAAAGTAGGTATTAACGGTTTTGGCCGTATCGGTCGTTTCGTATTCCGTCTGGCTTGCGAGCGTGCAGACATCGAAGTTGTTGGTATCAACGACCTGATCGATGTTGACTACATGGCTTACATGCTGAAGTACGATTCAACTCACGGTCGTTTCAACGGTACCGTTGAAGTTAAAGACGGCAACCTGGTTGTAAACGGCAAAACCGTACGTGTTACCGCTGAGCGTGACCCGGCCAACCTGAAGTGGGGCGAAATCGGTGTTGACGTTGTTGCTGAAGCTACCGGTCTGTTCCTGACCGACGAGACTGCTCGTAAGCACATCGCTGCTGGTGCCAAGAAAGTTGTTCTGACTGGCCCGTCCAAAGACGCTACCCCGATGTTCGTAATGGGTGTTAACGACTCTACCTACGCTGGCCAGGACATCGTTTCCAACGCTTCCTGCACCACCAACTGCCTGGCACCGATCGCCAAGGTTCTGAACGATACCTTCGGTATCGAGTCTGGCCTGATGACCACCGTTCACGCTACCACTGCTACCCAGAAGACCGTTGATGGTCCGTCTGCCAAAGACTGGCGCGGTGGCCGCGGTGCGGCTCAGAACATCATCCCGTCCTCTACCGGTGCAGCCAAAGCTGTTGGCGTAGTTATCCCGGAACTGAAAGGCCTGCTGACCGGTATGGCTTTCCGTGTTCCGACTCCGGACGTTTCTGTTGTTGACCTGACCGTTAACCTGAAGAAAGCTGCCACCTACGCAGAAATCTGCGAAGCGATGAAAGCTGCTTCCGAAGGCGCTATGAAAGGCGTTCTGGGCTACACCGAAGACGAAGTTGTATCTACCGACTTCCTGGGTGAGCGTCAGACCTCCGTATTCGACGCCAAGGCTGGTATCCAGCTGAACGACAAATTCGTTAAAGTTGTATCCTGGTACGACAACGAAATGGGCTACTCCAGCAAAGTTCTGGACCTGATCGCTCACATCTCCAAGTAATTTGGGATGCGCAATCGCGTAGCTTGAAAAAGGCGGCCATTGGCCGCCTTTTTGTTTTTCGGTTTCCCCTGATGACAGGAGTCCACATGCAATCCATTCGTCCCCTGACAGCCAATTGCAAGCTTGCCAACAATGCGGCCGGTCTGCCGGTTCTCACCATCAACAACGACTATGCCAAGGCAGAAATCAGCCTGTTTGGCGCCCATGTGCTGAGCTATCAGCGTCATGGCGAGCCGGCCTCCATCTGGCTGAGTGACAAGGCAGTGCTGGATGGCAGCAAGCCTGTTCGTGGTGGTATCCCGATCTGCTGGCCCTGGTTTGGCCCGGCGCCCGCCCGCGTCGGTAGCGGCAAGCCCTCCCACGGTTTTGCCCGTACCACCCTCTGGATGCTGGACGGGGTCTCCGATCACGCCGATGGCACACTCGTTCATCTCTCCCTGCGCGACAGCGACGCAACCCGCGCCCTGTGGGATCACGCCTTCGAGCTGGAGCTGGATGTACTGGTTGGCAAGGAGCTCTCACTGGTGCTGACCACTCGCAACACAGGTGCTCAGCCGCTGACCTATAGCGGTGCGCTGCACACCTATTTGCAGATCAGCGCACCGGAGGCGGTGAGCGTGAGCGGTCTGGGTGAGCCCTATGCCGACAAGCTGACCGGGCAGGATGCCAAGCAGCAGGGTGCATTGACCCTGAACGGGCCGCTGGATCGGGTCTACTGGCAGCCAGAGGCGCTGGTGAGGGTGCAGGATGGTGAGCGCGAGATCCGGGTTGTCAGTGGCAACCACGACAGCGTGGTGGTCTGGACCCCTTGGCTGGAAGGGGCCACCGCCATGGCCGACATGAGCGACGATGGCTATCGCACCATGCTCTGCGTCGAAGCGGCTATCGCCGGTGATGCGGGAGTGACCGTTGCGCCGGATGAAGAGCACAGTCTCTCCACCGTGATCATCTGAGCAGGATGAGGTTCAGATAAATAAAGAGGGCTCCCGCGGGAGCCCTCTTTGCATCTCATGACGGCGGCAATCAGGCGTTGCCCTGGGTCTTGAGCTTGAGTTCGGCTGCGAAATTGAGCATGCGATCGAGGGGGATCAAGGCTTTGACCCGCAGATCTTCATCGACATGGATCTCGTGGCGCTCGGCACCGTCGGTGAGCGCCTCCTTGATCGCCACCAGACCGTTCATCGCCATCCAGGGGCAATGGGCGCAGCTGCGGCAGGTAGCGCCATCGCCACCGGTCGGTGCTTCCACCATCTCTTTCTCCGGACAGGCCTGCTGCATCTTGTAGAAGATGCCCCGATCGGTCGCCACGATCAGCTTCTGCTGGGGCAGCTCTTTGGCCGCCTTGATCAGCTGGCTGGTGGAGCCCACCGCATCGGCCAGCTCGATCACCGAGGCGGGGGATTCCGGATGAACCAGCACGGCGGCGTCCGGATTCTGCTCTTTCAGCTCGCGCAGGGCACGGGCCTTGAACTCGTCGTGGACGATGCAGTGGCCCTGCCAGCGCAGCATCTGTGCCCCGGTCTTCTTCTCGATATAGGCGCCCAGATGGCGATCCGGGCCCCAGATGATCTTGTGACCCAGACTGTCGAGGTGTTCGACGATCTCGAGTGCAATGCTGGAGGTCACCACCCAGTCAGCCCGCGCTTTGACCGCAGCCGAGGTATTGGCGTAGACCACCACGGTATGATCCGGGTTAGCATCGCAAAACGCTGAAAACTGCTCGATGGGGCAGCCCAGATCGAGGGAGCATTCGGCCTCCAGAGTCGGCATCAGCACCCGCTTGTGGGGGCTCAGGATCTTGGAGGTTTCCCCCATGAAACGTACCCCGGCGACGATCAGGGTTTGCGCCTCGTGATCGCGGCCAAAGCGGGCCATCTCCAGCGAGTCACCGACGAAACCGCCGGTGGCTTCGGCCAGCGCCTGGATCTCGGGATCCGTGTAGTAGTGGGCAACCAGTACCGCCTTGCGCTCCTTGAGAAGCGCCTTGATTTCTGTGGTCAAGGTCGTTCTCTGCTCGGCACTCAGGGGAAGAGGTTTGGCCGGAAAGGGGTAGTCCATTGCGACTACCGGCGGGACACTGCTCAGTGCATTGCTCATTGCGACTGTTCCATCAACGCTCGGGAAGGCAAAAATTATAACCAGAAGCCTGCCACAAACCCATCAACAAATCGGGTGAAGCGCAAGTGGGCGAATATACTCAAGTAATTCGTTGTTATTCTGCCATAAGGAGTTGTCGCATGAAGCAACGTTCCCTCAAGTTCAAGCTGTTGTGCCTTACCATGGGGCTCTTTCTGCTGACCGGGCTGGCCATGACCCTGTTGCAATCGGCCTCTTTCAGCTCCCTTCGCAACATGGTGATGACCCAGACCAGCGATGCATTGGAAGAGGAGGTCTCCCGCAGCCTGCAGTATCAGGCAGAGCGCTATGCCATCCAGATTGCCTCGCTGATGCAGAACTCCTATCAGATCCCCCTGACCGTGACCGCCCAGATTGAAGCCGGGATGGCCAAACCGGAACTGCGCTTGTCGCGGCCCCAAGTGGAGTCTCTGCTCGGCAGTAGCCTGCAGCAAGCGAGCGGGATCAGTTCCATCTACGCCCAGTTTGAACCGGACGGCTATGATGGCGAGGATGGCAACTGGCTGGGCGGGGCCAGCCACTCGGTGGCAGGCAAGGGGAGTCTGGAGGTCTATTTCACCAAGGATCAGGGAGGGGCCGTCGCTCAGCAGGCGGTGGACGCCGCTGCCAGCGAGGCCAAGTTTGATACCTCTCTCAACGAGTTTGGCATTCGCAACAGCGAGTGGTATCTCTGTGGTCGCGATACCCGCCAGCCCTGCCTGATGGAGCCCTACCTCTACGAAATCAGCCCGGGCAACAAGATGCTGATGACCAGTCTGACAGTGCCCGTGCTGCGTGACGGCAAGTTTGTCGGGCTGGCCGGGGTGGATATGAACCTGCCCATCTTCCAGCAACTGGCTGAAAACCTTGGCAAGAGCCTCTATGACAACAAGGCGGATGTGACCCTGGTCAGCAAGATGGGGCTGATTGTGGGCAGCAACCGCTATGCCGACAAGCTGGGCCGTCCACTCAAGGAGGTGGGCCTGACCCTGCCTGACGGTCAGCCGGTCAGCAGCGACAGTGACTTTATTCTTCATCAGCCCATTCGTGTTGAGGCTGCCAATACCCAGTGGTGGTTGATGATCAAGGTGCCCAAGGCGCTGGCGCTGAGCAAGGCGCACGCCATCAGCAATGAACTGGGCACCCTGCTGGTGGATGGCCAGCGGCAGCAGATCATCGCCATGGGCGGTATCACCCTGTTGGTGCTGGGGCTGCTGGTCTGGTTTATCCAGACCATCACAGCGCCGCTTTCCCTTATCAGCCGCCATGTGGGCCATCTCTCCAGCAACGAGGGGGACCTGACCCAGCAGATGGAGATCGACACCCATCAGGAGCTGATCGATCTTGGCTCCCAGCTCAATGCCTTCCTCGGCAAGCTGCGGGGCATGGTGCAAATGAGCAAGGGGATTGGCCAGCAGGTCTACCAGCAGGCGCGGGAGATGAAACATACCGCCGACACCATGCGCAACAGTCTGGATGAGCAGAATCTGGAGCTGGAGAGCGTGGTGAGCGCCATGCACCAGATGAGCACCACGGCAGTCAGCGTGGCAGGTTATGCCGAGCAGGCGGCGCAGGAGTCGGAAGCGGCGACCCACCACATCAATACCGCCCAGCAGACCCTCAGCAATGCTCGCAACGAGATCCATACTCTGGTCGGCGATATGCATGAGGCGGACAAGGCGGTGGCGCTGGTGGCCCAGCGCAGCACCAATATCAGCCGGATCCTCGATGTGATCCGCGCCATTGCCGAGCAGACTAATCTGCTGGCCCTCAATGCCGCCATCGAGGCCGCGCGGGCAGGGGACATGGGGCGTGGCTTTGCGGTGGTGGCGGACGAGGTGCGGGCGTTGGCGACCAAGACCCGTGAATCGACCGACGAGATTGGCCAGCTGATTGGTAGTTTGCAAACAGAGGTGAGCAGCAGCCAGCGTCTGATGAATACCGGCATCGAGCGCTCCACCACCACGGTGCAGGGCACCGAGCAGGCGTTTGAGGCGCTCAATCGGGTGGTGGCCCAGATCCAGCAGATCCACGACCACATCAGTCAGGTAGCCACCGCCGCCGAGCAGCAGAGTGCGGTGAGCGATACCATCAACCAGAACCTGATGCGGATCGGTGATACCGCCAACGTGATCGGGCAGGAGGCCAGCTCCAGCCATCAGCTGAGCGAAGCGCTGGAGCAAGCGGCCACTGCGCTGGCCAGTCAGCTCGATCGGCTGCGTACCTGAGTGGCAGCCAGAGAGACAAAAGCCCTCGAGCGAGCGCGGGCTTTTTTATGACTCGATGGTAGAATTGCGTCAGTTGCGGGGTTCAACCAGCAGGATATGGGAGTCGGCCCCGACCACCCTGACCTTGCTGCCCGCAGGCAGCGATTCGTCACAGCGCACCGTCCAGACCGTGTCGTCCAGATGTACCCGGCTGGTGCCCTGGGTGACATCATCCAGCAGGGTCAGCTCGCGGCCCATATAGCTCTGCATCCGCTCGTTGATGGTGCTGGCGGCATCCTGACCCGAGTTGTCGCGCTGGTGCTGCCAGCGCCACCAGGCCCAGGTGGTGAGCAGGGATTGCACCGCAAACAGCAACAGCTGCGCCTGCCAGCCAAAGGGCCAGATCAGCAGCAGCAGGCCCACTTCCAGCGCGGCGATGCCGGTCCAGAGCAAGAAGCCCACCGAGCCGAGCACCTCAATGGCCAGCAGAATGAAGCCGAGCCCCAGCCAGTGCCAGTGGGTCAGCCCCTCGAACAGGGCTGTCATGACTTGCTGCCCTTGCCATCTTTGTTGAACAGCTCGGCCATACCAGCCACAGCGCCAATCAGGCTGCCCGCTTCCAGCGGCATCATGATGATCTTGCTGTTGGGGCCTTCACCGATACGGGCCAGTGCCTCGGTATATTTCTGAGCCACGAAGTAGTTGATGGCCTGCAGGTCTCCTTCCGCAATTGCCTGGGAGACCATATGAGTCGCCTTGGCTTCTGCCTCGGCAGCCCGCTCCCGCGCTTCGGCGGCGAGGAAGGCGGCCTGGCGCTCACCTTCGGCCTTGAGGATCTGGGACTGCTTCTCACCCTCCGCTTTCAGGATTTTGGACTGGCGCACCCCTTCGGCCTCCAGTACCTCGGCCCGTTTCTGGCGCTCGGCCTTCATCTGGGCGTTCATCGCCTCGACCAGTGCCAGCGGCGGGCGCACATCTTTAATCTCGATGCGGGTCACCTTGATGCCCCAGGGGGCTGTGGCGGCATCCATGGTGCGCAGCAGCTTCTCGTTGATGGTGTCGCGCTGGGAGAGCATCTCGTCCAGCTCCATGGCGCCGAGCACGGTGCGCATGTTGGTCATGGTGAGATTGCGGATGGCGCTGGTGAGATCGTTGACCTCGTAACCCGCTTTGCGGGCATCCACCACCTGCACAAAGCTGATGGCGTCGATGGTGACGTTGGCGTTATCGCGGGAGATCACCTCTTGTGCCGGGATATCCAGCACCTGCTCCATCATGATGATCTTGTGGCCGACCCTATCCACGTAGGGGATCAACAGGTTGAGACCCGGGGTCAGGGTGCGGGTGTAGCGGCCGAAGCGCTCCACCGTCCAGTTGTAGCCCTGGGGCACGATCTTGATGCCCGCGCTCAGGGTGGCGAGCACCAGGAACACGAAAATCCCTAGCACAATCAATGATTCATTCATCATTTAGCTCCTTATGAAACACAGTCCCTAGCCTATGGTCTGGCGTCAGGTACCACAAGTGACTTTGTACGCCTTTGTCATGAATCGGCTTCGCTAATTACATAAACGCATTAAAAAGCATTTTTTATTATTTTGAGGGATAAGCTGCCCTGCCTATAGTCGCCCCATATTAGTCGTGTTCCGAGGGATGGGCCGAAATGGATTATTTACCTATGTTTGCCAAGTTGGAAGGCCGCCCGGTACTGCTGGTGGGCGGGGGCGAGGTTGCCCTGCGCAAGGCGCGCCTGCTGCTGGCGGCCGGTGCCCGGCTGACCCTGGTCTCCCCGAAGCTTGAACCGGAATTTGCGGAATTCACCGGTCGTTTCACCCATCTGGCGGAGCGCTTCACCCCGGCCCATCTGGCTGGCCAGATTTTGGTGGTGGCGGCGACCGACAACCTCGAAGTCAACGCCCTCGTTTATCAGAGTGCCAACCAGCTGGGTCTGTTCGTCAACGTGGTGGATGACCCCAAACGCTCCAGCTTTATCTTCCCCTCGATCATCGATCGCTCGCCGCTGATGGTGGCGGTCTCCAGTGGCGGCAAGGCGCCGGTGCTGGTGCGCCTGTTGCGTGAGCGGTTGGAGAGCCTGCTGCCGCGCCATCTCGGCGGGCTGACCGAGCTCTCTGGCCGGGTCCGTGACAAGGCCAAGCGGGTGCTCTCCTCGATTTCCGATCGCCGTCGCTTCTGGGAGCGCGCCTTTGCCTCCAACACCCTCGCCAGCCTGATTGAGAAAGAGGATTGGCAAGGTGCCGAGCAGTGGCTGAGCGATGGCCTCGATCAGGCGAAAAGCGAAGTAGGAGAAGTGGTGCTGGTCGGCGCGGGCCCCGGTGATCCGGGCCTGTTGACCCTCAAGGCGCTGCAACAGATTCAACAGGCTGAAGTGGTGCTCTACGACCAGCTGGTCTCGCCTGAGATCCTCGATCTGGTGCGCCGCGATGCCACCCTGGTGTCGGTTGGCAAGAAGGCGGGCGCCCACAGCGTGCCGCAGGAGGAGACCAATCGCCTGCTGGTGGAATACGCCAAGGCGGGCAATCGGGTGGTGCGGCTGAAAGGGGGCGATCCCTTTATGTTTGGCCGGGGTGGCGAGGAGCTGGAAGTGCTGGCCGATGAAGGCATCCCCTTCTCGGTAGTGCCCGGCATCACGGCCGCCGCCGGTGCTACCGCCTATGCCGGTATTCCGCTGACTCACCGTGATTACGCCCAGAGCGCAGTCTTTATTACCGGCCACTGCCAGAAAGAGGGCAAGGAGCCCGACTGGCAGCAGCTCGCCGCCACCAGTCAGACCCTGGTCATCTACATGGGGCTGATGCGCTCCGAGCATATCCAGCAGCAGCTGGTGGATCACGGCCGAAGCCAAGCCACCCCCATCGCCATCATCGAGCGCGGCACCACATCCCGCCAGCGGGTGCTGACCGGCACCTTGGCTGATCTGGCCGAGCTTGCCAAACAGGCGGTGAGCCCGTCGCTTATCGTCATCGGCGAAGTGGTCGCCCTGCGCGATCGGCTGGCCTGGTTTGGAGAGCAGGGCGGCGAGCAGCAGCGCGCTAACCCGGATCTCGATGGCTGCGACCTCAAGCTGGTGCAGCTGGCCTGACCGAGAAAGAGATATTTGATGCGGCTGCCAGCGCGGCCGCGCACTGAACCACCCAGCGCCCCGAGCAGGCGCATAAGCAATGACCCGAGGACCAACATGGACCGTGAAAGATTGACCCACTTGCAGCAGCCGAACGCGGAGAGCAGTCATGCAGGTGTCTCTCGTGAAAGATTGACACATCTGCAGCAGCTGGAAGCCGAGAGCATCCATATCATCCGCGAGGTGGCTGCCGAATTTGAAAACCCGGTGATGATGTACTCCATCGGCAAGGACTCCTCCGTCATGCTGCATCTGGCCCGCAAGGCCTTCTATCCGGGCAAGATCCCCTTCCCCTTGCTCCACGTCGACACCGACTGGAAGTTCAAGGAGATGATCAAATTCCGCGACGAGACCGCCAAAAAGTACGGGCTGGATCTGATCGTCCACAAAAACCCGGAAGGGCTCGCCATGGGCATCAACCCCTTCGTGCACGGTAGTGGCAAGCACACCGACATCATGAAGACCGAGGGGCTCAAGCAGGCGCTCAACAAATATGGCTTCGATGCCGCCTTCGGCGGTGCCCGTCGCGATGAGGAGAAGTCCCGCGCCAAGGAGCGGGTCTACTCCTTCCGTGACAAGTCCCACCGCTGGGATCCGAAGAACCAGCGCCCGGAGCTGTGGCGGGTTTACAACAGCCAGGTCAACAAGGGGGAGAGTATCCGGGTGTTCCCGCTCTCCAACTGGACCGAGCTGGATATCTGGCAATACATCTATCTGGAAAAGATCGACATAGTGCCGCTCTACTTCGCCGCTTACCGTCCGGTGGTGGAGCGCAACGGCATCAAGATCATGGTGGATGACGATCGTATGCCCATCGGCCCGGAAGACGAAGTGAAGCAGGAGCTGGTGCGCTTCCGCACCCTCGGCTGCTACCCGCTGACCGGGGCCATCGAATCCGATGCCACCACCTTGCCGGAAATTATTGAAGAGATGCTGCTCACCACCTCGAGCGAGCGGCAAGGGCGGCTGATTGACCACGATCAGGCCGGCTCCATGGAGCAGAAGAAGCGTCAGGGTTATTTCTAAGGAGTCGTCAGCATGAACAGCCATATTCAGACCGCCATCACCGAACAGGGCATCGAAGCCTATCTGCACGCCCAGCAGCACAAGAGTCTGCTGCGTTTTCTCACCTGCGGCAGCGTGGATGACGGCAAGAGCACCCTTATCGGTCGCCTGCTGCACGACTCCCAGCAGATTTATGAAGATCAGCTCAAAGCGCTGGAGTCCGACAGCCAGAAGCTCGGCACCACCGGCGAGAAGCTGGACCTGGCACTGCTGGTAGACGGCCTGCAAGCGGAGCGTGAGCAGGGCATCACCATCGACGTGGCCTACCGCTATTTCTCCACCGCCAAGCGCAAATTTATCATCTCGGATACCCCGGGGCATGAGCAGTACACCCGCAACATGGCCACCGGCGCCTCCACCTGCGATCTCGCCATCATTCTGATCGATGCCCGCAAAGGGGTGCTGGACCAGACCCGCCGCCACAGCTTTATCGCGAGCCTGCTTGGCATCAAGCAGTTCGTGGTGGCAGTCAACAAGATGGATTTGGTGGAGTTCAGTCAGGAGGTGTTCGAGCGCATCAGTGCCGACTACCGCGAGTTCGCCAAGAAGCTCAGCGTCGATACCATCCATATCGTGCCGGTCTCGGCGCTAGACGGTGACAACGTGGTCAACCAGAGCGACAAGCTGGCCTGGTACGAAGGCGAAACCCTGCTGGCGCTGCTGGAGTCTGCCGAGGTGGAGCGCGAGCTGGAGCGCCATCCGGTGCGCCTGCCGGTGCAGTATGTGAACCGCCCCAACCTCGATTTTCGCGGCTTCGCGGGCACGCTCGCCTCCGGCATCCTGCGGGTGGGCGACAAGCTGGCGGTGCTGCCGTCGGGCAAAGAGAGCACTGTGACCCGCATCGTCACCTTCGACGGGGATCTGGAGTACGCCCTGCCGGGTCAGGCCATCACGGTCACCTTTGCCGATGAGATCGACATCAGCCGCGGCGACCTGCTGGTGGATGCCGCCAATCGTCCGCAAGTGACCCAGAATGTGCTGGCCCATATCGTCTGGATGGGGGAGGAGTCCCTGCAACCGGGCCGGGTCTACGACGTCAAACTGGCCACCAAGAAGAGTCGCGGTCAGGTGGAGGCCATCCGCCACCGTATCGAGATCAACAAGCTCGACGAGCTGCCCGCCAGCGAGCTCAAGCTCAACGAGATCGGCCTGTGCGAGCTGAGCCTCACCGACCCGGTGGCGTTCGACCCGTATCAGGAGATCCGCGATACCGGCAGCTTTATCCTGATCGACCGGCTGACCAACGTCACCGTCGGCGCTGGCATGATAGTGGAAGGCTTGGCCGCCAAAGCGGTAAAAGGGCACTACAGCGAGTTCGAGATCGAGCTCAATGCGCTGGTGCGCAAGCACTTCCCGCACTGGCAAGCCCTTGCCATCGGTAACGACACAAGCAAGGAGTAAGCCCATGACCTGGCAACAATTCCTGGTGCTGGGTCTGCTGGCTGCTCTCGTGGCCCTGCTGATCCAGGGCAAACTCCGCCCGGCGCTGCTCTTCTCGGGCGCCGTGCTCATCACCTACCTGAGCGGGCTGGCGGATATCAACGCCGTGGCGGCGGGCTACACCAACAGTGCCCTGCTGACCCTGGTGCTGTTGCTGCTGGTGTCGCTGGCGGTGGAGAAGACCCGCATCATGAGCTGGTTCGCCAATCTGGTGGGCACGGGTTCATTCAACAAGGTGCTGGTGAAGGTGTGGTTCTCCACCGCCTTCCTCTCGGCTTTCGTCAATAACACTGCCGTGGTGGCCTCCATGCTGGGAGCGGTCAAACGCAACCCCAACCACGCGCCATCGCGGCTGCTGTTGCCCATGTGCTTCGCGGCCACCTTTGGCGGGGTGCTGACCCTGATCGGCACCTCCACTAACCTGATCGTCAACAGCTTCCTCATCAAGATGGGGGCGCCGCCGCTCGGCATGTTCGACTTCTTTATGGTGGGGGCGGGTACTCTGCTGACCGGTCTGGTGGCCGTGCTGCTGTTTGCCCGTCACCTGCCGGTGCAGGATACCGAGATGAGCCGCGAATCCGGCTACTTTCTCGAAGCCAAGGTGGGCGCCGGTTCACCGCTGGCGGGGCGCAGCGTCAAGGAGAACGGCCTGCGCAGCCTGAAAAGCCTCTATCTGGCGGAAATCATTCGCGGCGAGCAGGTGATCTGCCCGGTGCAGCCGGAACACGAGCTGCACGAAGGGGACGTGCTGCTGTTCTGCGGCGACGTGGAAAGCGTCGGCGTATTGCAGGAGATGAAGGGGCTGGATCTCTACGGCCAGCACCGCCTCAACGGCCAGCATCTGGTGGAGGTGATCGTCAGCCACAGCTCGCGGCTGGTGGGTCAGACCATCAAGGATGCGGAATTTCGCACCCACTTCGATGCGGTGGTGCTGGCGGTGCGCCGCGGCGAAACCCAGCTTACCGGTGGCCTCGGCCAGATTGAACTGCACGCCGGTGATACCCTGCTGCTGGCTCCTGGCCCCCAGTTTGCCCGCAACAAATCGCTGGGGCGGGAGTTTGTGGTGGTGAGCGGGCTGGAAGCCTCCACCCGCCTCGATGGCAAGCGCAGCGCCGCCGTGGTTCTGGGCTTTCTCGGGGTGCTGGCGCTCTCGGTATTCGAGCTGGTGCCGCTGTTCAAGGGCTTGCTGCTGATGCTGGTGGCGCTGCTGCTTACCCGCATTCTGACTCTGGACGAGATCCGCCGCCGCTTTCCGCTGGATATCTGGCTGGTGGTGGGCGGGGCGCTCGCCATTGCCGATCAGCTGGAAAAGAGCGGACTGGCCAAGCTTATCGCCGACTGGCTGATGGGGGAGTTTAACGGTGCCAGCCCCATCATCGCCTTTATCGGTATTTATGTGTTTACGCTGGTGCTAACCGAGCTGATGAGCAACAACGCGGCGGCCGCGCTGGCCTTCCCCATGGGTTACCAGCTGGCGCTCAGCATGGATGTCTCGACCATGCCGTTTATTCTGGCGGTGCTGTTCGGGGCGAGCTCCAGCTTTATCCTGCCCTACGGCTACCAGACCAACCTGATGGTCTATGCCGCGGGCAACTACAAGATGCCGGACTACCTCAAGCTGGCTCTGCCGGTCTCGCTGGCCTATAGCATCGGGGTGATTGTGATGGTGCCCCTGCTGTTTCCGTTTTAAGGCGTAAATACTAATCAAGGGGTGTTGGATGAGTAATGCCATGGCATCAGCACGTTGTCGGCTGATAGTCCGAGGCGGCTCCCCGTGGTGCCGGACCGTTTAAGTTTTGAGGCGTGAACGCCAAGCAAGGAGTGTTGGATGAGCAATACCATGGCACCAGCACGTTGTCGGCTGATAGTCCGAGGCGGCTCCCCGTGGTGCCGGACAGTTTAAGTTTTGAGGCGCGAGCGCCAATCAAGGAGTGTGGGATGAGTAATATCGTGTGGCACAAGCATGCCGTGGACAAACAGAGCCGGGCCGAGCTTAAAGGGCAAAAACCGCTGGTGATCTGGTTTACCGGGCTCTCCGGGGCGGGCAAATCGACCCTGGCGGGGGCGCTGGAGCAGGCGCTGGCGGCACAAGGCAAGCACACCTATCTGCTGGATGGGGACAATGTGCGCCACGGCCTCTGTGGCGATCTCGGTTTCGATGATGCCGCGCGGCAGGAGAATATCCGCCGGGTCGGCGAGGTGGCAAAACTGATGGTGGATGCGGGCCTTATCGTGCTCACCGCCTTTATCTCGCCATTTCGTGCCGAGCGGGCGCTGGTACGCAATCTCTTGGGCGAAGGGGAGTTTGTCGAGGTGTTTGTCGATGCGCCGCTCGCCATCTGCGAAGAGCGCGACCCCAAGGGGCTCTATAAAAAGGCGCGGGCAGGGGAAATTACGAATTTTACCGGTATCGACTCCGCCTACGAGGCGCCGGAGCAGCCGGAAATCCATATGCTGAATGCCGGTAAACCGGTGGAAGTGCTGGTGGAGGAGTTGCTGACCGCCTTGCGGCAGGGGAACTACCTGTAGCTGGATCGGAAGAACCTATCACAAGCGCCCGGCGGCCGGCTAGTTGGCTACCACGGGCGCTTATGGGCTGGCGACCACCACTATAAGCAAAAGTTGGGTCATTATCGGAAAGCCAATAAATCTAGCTTATAGTGGCGCCGACGAGCCTTAAGCCGTCTCAAAGCGGTCGATAGCAACCCCGCAAGAGGAGCTTCCGATCCTTGCTTATATTTCGGCTGGGTTATTCGCGATTGTCAGAATACGCTGCGCTATTCGAACCTACGGGCTGATTTTTATGGGTTAAGCATGACACCCGCCTAAGGGGCTAACAACGCATAACACTAAACTCAAACACAACAACCATAACCACCGCGGTTCAATGGGACTGGAAACGCCATGCGTTGACAGTCCCTCTTGAAGCGTTTGTTATGTACGTGTTTGAACGCTTCACTTTCCCTTTATGTGTTGTCACAAATCAACTTAAAAACGCCAAGACTTAGCCCCTGTGATAACCAATACCTCACCAATTAAATTTTGATGAGCGTAGTTAATTAGTTCGTCGAGGGATGAAAACTCTCTAGCATCTTGACCAGTTGAATCACCAAGATAAGCTGTCGAGGCACCAACTTTTATGGCTAAGCACCACGTTTCGTTATCTTGTGGAAGTGCCGCAACCTTGGCTGCACTTGAACTAGATGCCTTTTCAAATTTTGACTTTTCGTAGATCATGTCTATTCCCTTGTAAAATTAATTACACATAACGCCCTGTTAAGGGGTGAGCAACGCAATACCAAAGCCACCGCATACCACCTTAATAACTTAAACCAACGTATGGCAAAAGTGACACGAGTTGCGAATCCCTCTTGAACAGTTTGTTATGCCAGCCCTTTTGATATAGCTAGAATACAATCAATGCTGCTAATTAATTGAGCATTATGGCGGCTAAATTGCGAGTCAAGGGGAGGTTTCAAATTTGATGGTGTTCCGAAATCATCTTTATTTGCCGAAACGAATATAACTCTTTCATCAAATCCACTATCTCTTAGCTCCTGACAAAGTTCAAGAAAACACTCAACAATCTCACAGTCTTTTGGTTCTAGTTTACCTTTTCTTGCAGGTGCTTCTAATTTACGTACTCGTTGCATTGCTTTTAAAGTATGATCATCTTTTCTCTCTAAAGATAAGCATGATTTTAGAAAATTTTCAGAAAGAGCTTTAACCTTATCTGATATATTTAAATTTGATATTCTTTGTGGAATAGGGTAGCTCGTGTTAAGAACAAGATTTGTTACACCAAACATGGAACTAATATTTCTATCTGTTTTAGCAATCTCCCTGTTCATTGTATATAAAACTGTCTCTATGTTATCAGACCACTCTTCGTTTACATTTTGACACGAAACTAACCAACATGTTTTTCCATTTGCTTTTATTAAAGCAATCATATTTTTTGCGTAAGACTCTGATAACCCATTAAGATGTAGAGAGTTTAGAACATCAAGAATTGAACAGGTATCAAAAAAGAAAACAGGAAGCTGGTTATTTATTATCGTATTCTTTATATCATTAACACTTAAATACATGAATTAACTCTCCATGTACATAATTAGATCTCTGGCAAATTCAAATTCAATTGCCAACTTATGTGCAGAGTTTTCATCCCAACCTTGGTCACATAAAACCCTAATAAGATCGGATGTATCCACATAAGTATGCTCTCTACAAGTTTGAACAATAAATGCAAACCATCTGTTTTGATCACAAGGGTGAGAACTTCCAGTTGATTTATTTGCTAAAGAAGAGAAGGATTTTAGTAACTTTGCACTCTCATAACCAACCACATCCTCATCACTAATGATACCAGTTGTTATTTCAACGTTAACATCACAATCTGAAGCTGCTGGAATTAAACATGTGTTATAAAAGTCAGTAATAAGACTATTATACTCATCATAGTCAAGCTGTCCTACTTCAAGTGGTACAACATTAGGAATATACCATGTGTTTTTATCTTTTTGAAAAATGCTAATCCCAGCACTTGGCAACCTACCATCATTGGCTCTTTTAAAACTAAAAGCAATCTCGCCTAAATATTTTGAATTTTCTTCATTTTCATAAGAGCGACTCCAAGAAGATCTAACCTGATCAGTAACTTTATTGATAAAGTCTGTGATTGAGACATCCCCTGTATTAATATATACATCCTTAAATGCTTTCATTTTAATTCCTATAATAATATTAAACTATGAAAAAGGCATAAAAGTGATTAGATGGAAATTGGTACTAATCCGTTAGCAGAGCATTCCATATAACTCCGTAACATTTTCACTGCCGCCAAGTAAAAAAATAATTAAATCATTATGTTATCAGCTTTCTTCTCGTGCCTGGCGTATTCGCTTGACTTCCTCTTTTTATGCCACTGTTACTACTATATGAAAAAACATCTCGTCTGTTGGGCTTCGCTACGCTCTTCGCCAACCAGCAAAAATTACGCTACCGCCCCTGAATTTCAGCCTCCAGTCTGCTGCTTTTTACCGGCATTTTGGCACTGGTTTGGTTCATGGCTGACTCCTGCGAGAGGTTGCCAAGCGGCTATGTTACCGAACGGGGCTGGGGTGAAAAGCGCAAGCGGGCCGTTTCCTGAGCAAGATCAACAAATTAATCATTAATGGGTTTAAATGTGGCCGCTCAACCGCTTGGGCCCATCAGCGCAGAGGGAAATCGGACAGTGAAGCGGGAGTGTCGCTATCTTGTTGGCGGGCATTAAAAAACCCTATGGGCCCAAAGGCCCATAGGGTTTGTCTGCGGTGATTGTTGGTGTAGTGGTTATCTGGCTTGGCGAACCGGCACGGCGCGGGTAGCGGCCACTTCGTAGCGGCTCTGGCTTGCCGGAGCCCCTTTCTGGAACTGGCGTACCAGCCGGTCGAGATCGCTTAACTGGTTTACCAGCTGGGTGATGCCGTGCACGGCGTGCTGGCTGCCGACGCTGGAGTCATCAGCCAGGGTCTTGATGCTGAGCACGTTGCGGTTGATCTCGGCGGTAACGTGGGACTGCTCCTGCACCGCCTGGGCAATCTGGCTGCTGCCGGAGGCGACCTGCTGCAGCATATTGTTGATTTGCTGGAGTATGGTGCCGGTCGCGGTGGCCTTCTGCTGGCAACTGTCGGCAAGTTGGCAGCCCTTCTCCATCGCTTGCTCAGCCTCGCCAGAACTGTTTTGCAGCTCGGTGATCATCTTCTGGATCTCGCTGGTCGAGGATTGGGTCTTGATGGCGAGGGTGCGGATCTCGTCAGCTACTACCGAGAAGCCGCGACCCGCTTCGCCAGCCCGGGCCGCTTCGATGGCGGCGTTGAGGGCCAGCAGGTTGGTCTGGTTGGCGATGTTGTTGATCACATCGAGGATGCCGTCGATATCGCGGCAGTGGCCGACCAGCGCACTGATCACGCTCTTGGAGGTGATAAGTTCGCTGTTCATACCCGCCACGGCAGCCACGGTTTCGGCCACGCTACTGTTGCCGCTCTTGAACAGCACGGCCGTTTCATCCAGCAGGCTGGAGGAGTCAGTCGAGCTTTGTGACACCTCGCGAATGGATTCCGACATCTCGGTCACGGCAGTGGCTACCTGATTGGTTTCGGCCTGCTGCTGTTGCAGGTTGTCGGTGATGGATTCGGCGTTGCGCAGATCCCCCTCGGCGGCTTGCAGGATCTTGCTGCAGGTCTGTTGGGTGCGGGCCAGCACGGCGTTGAACTCGGCCTGATTCATTACCATCGAGAGTTCGATGGCGGCGATATTGTCCACCTTGTTGGTGTAGAGCAACTGCATCAGCGGGTTGTCAAAGCGGCTGCGGGCCATCTTGTTGAGCTTGCCGAGACGGCGGGAGAGGGCATTCAGGGTGATGGCCGCTATCGCCAGCGGCAGGGCGGCCAGCGCCAGTTGCCAGTTCATGTCGTGGCTGTAGCCCAGGGCAAACATGGCGAGCAGGCTCAGCAGCAGACAGAGGTTGATGGCCAGGGTATGGGAGAAGGTGGGCAACTTGAGCGCCAGCGGCAGCTTGTTGTTGCGAAGGTCGGCATAGACCTTCTCGGCCCGCTGTTTGATCTCCTCGCTCGGGGCGGTGCGCACAGACTGATACTCCACCACCCGGCCGCTGGCATCCTTGATGGGGGTGACAAAGGCGCTGACCCAGTAGTGATCGCCATTCTTGCAGCGATTTTTCACCGGCCCCATCCAGCTCTTGCCATCCCTGATGTGACCCCACAGATCGGCAAAGGCCTGTTTCGGCATGTCAGGATGGCGCACCAGATTGTGGTGTTCCCCCTTCAGCTCGTCGAGCGAGAAGCCTGCTATCTCGCAGAACTCATCGTTGGCGTAGGTGATGCGGCTCTCCAGATCCGTAGTGGAGATCAGGCTCTGGTGGTCTGGATAGAGGCGTTCTCTTTGGGTAACCGGTTGATTGATTCTCATGGCCTTGCTCCCGAGCTGTGGTGGTTAAGTTTTGATCTGCATCAAGACATCTGCAAGGGGCGGGCCAGCTGGCAAAAGCTAATGATTTATGTGTTATTAGTGCCGTTTTGGCAGGAAAAGATCGTTGCTGTTTGCAATATGCAACGGATCTGACTGGATGTGCCTCTGCGGCATCTGCAATTTGCAACCTATTCTGGACAAGCCCATGAGCTGGGAGCCAGCAGCTTGATGCGAAGGAACCACGAACCGACGGGGCATCCGCTGCCCCGCCAGAGATCAGGGGAGAGGGTCGGGAGCGGGTGAGGAGGGGGCGCTGACGAGCTGCATCACTTCAATCTGGATCCCCTGCACCAGCACGGTTTTCAGATCCTGCAGGTACTCCTCCAGCGGCGACTCTTGCAGCAGTTGGGCGAGCTCGTTGCCCACCGGGGTGAGCCGGTAGTAGAGCAGGGTGATGTTGTTCTGCTTGCACTGCAGCCGCCAGCGCTGGTTGCCAAACTCCAGCTCGACCCCATCGGCGGGCAGCGGGCCTGACTCCAGCTCCGCACGATGCAGCAGCCCGAGCTCGAACAGTTGCAGCAGGGCGTTGTAGGGCAGTCGATATTTGCCAAGGCCGAGGCGCGTTGCCTTGGCACGACTCAGCAGGGTGGCCCCCTTGTGCAGCCCCAGCAGCAGTCGCTGCTCGTCGCTGCCGGTGTAGTGGCAGGTCAGTGAACAGATGCGCTGAAACAGCTGGGCCTCGCGCTGGGTCATCTCTTTGAGGGTGGCGAGTGCCCGGATGGAGAAGCGGCCCGGCGTGGCGACTTCCAGCGCGAAGATCCGCCCCCACAGCTGCTGCATCGGCACCATGCTGATATCTTCCGCCAGTTGCAGGAAGCGGGTCAGCCAGTCACTGTCCATCTCGCCGCCGGCCGCGGTCTCTTCGCAGTGGCGGGAGGCCATCACCATGATGGCTTCCAGATTGCGCTGGCGGGCGGCCTGATCCGCCAGATGGCGAAAGGTGGCGCGCTGTTCGAAGGTGCTGTCGGTGTTGCGGGTGAGCATGCCGTCGATGCCGCGACTGCGGGCCAGACGCAGGGTCTGCTCCTGGCTGCTCAGGATCGAACTCTCTTTTTTCGGGGGGGGGAGGTCTGCCATGCTGACTCCATTCGCACAGGTTCTGGAGCTGAATGTTACTCCAACCGGGATGCCAAGATAACAAAGCGGCCTCCGTGGAGGCCGCTTTTTTTGCAACGGGAGGATTACTCCTCGTAGACGCTCACCTCGACCGCCTCCATCGAATAGGAGGCGGTGGCCATCTCGTGGCTGGAGCTGACAGTGCGCATCTTGCCCTTCACCCAGATGGCATCCCACAGATCATCCACCGGCGCACCCTTGGGGTAGCTCACATAGATCACCTGATTGGTGGGGGGGGGCGGCACATGGATGCAGGCGCCGAAGTAGGGCACCAGCAGGAAGGCGGTTATCTTCTTGGCATCCCCCTCCAATGGCACCACGAAGCCCGGAATGCGCACATCCTGGTTGTCCAGCTTCTTGTTCACCCCGCCCACCGGTTGTGGCACCGACATGGGATCTTCGTGATTGACCTGGGGCGGTGGCAGCAGTTTCTCCCCTTCCGGGATCAGCACATCCCAGTCGATGGTCTTGTAATCGGCGGCCAGGGCGGGCAGCACCAGCAGGCTGGCGAGCAGCGCCACAATTTTCCACTTCATCATCTGTCCTTCTGTTTCTATTTTGGGCGTCTCGCTAGACGCGAATGCTCATGCCATCGCTCAGGCTGTAGCGGTAAGCGCGGGCAGCAGGAAGCAGGCCAATCACCATGCCTGCCAGCCACACTACCCCCAGCAACTGCCACTCATAGGCGCTCGGCAGCCCCAGACTCAGTTGCAGGCCATAGTGGCTGAGCAGCCAGGGCGAGGCAAGCCCCTGCCCCAGATAGAGCACGGCGACCCCGAGAGCGATACCGACAGTGGTCAACGCCATGGCCTCCAGCGCCAGCAGCAGGAACAGGTGGGCAGGGCCCGCGCCGAGGGATCGCAAAATAGCGAGCTCCCGGCGCCGCTCGTTAAGCCCAGCCAGCAGGGTAGTCAGCATGCCGATCAGGCCCGCGACCACCACAAAACCGGCGATCACCGACAGCGCGGTTTCCGCCACGCTCATCAGGCTCCACAGCTCCTGCAGGGCGGCCCCCGGCAGGATCGCCATCAGCGGCTCTTTGGGATAGGTGTTGACGCTGCGCTGCAGCTGGAACGCCAGAATGCGGTTGCTCAGCCCCACCATAAAGGCGGTGATGGTTTTCGGGGTGAGATCCTGCGCCAGCGCCTGCTCCGGTGTCACGTTCTTGCTGTGGCGGCCGGTATCCCAACCGAGATGGATCGCCTCAATCCCCGCCAGCGGCACATGGATGGTGCGATCGATGGGCGTGCCGGTCGGTGCCAGAATGCCCACCACCTTGAACGGCAGATTGTCGTGCTGGCTGAACGAGGTGTTGCCAGCGCCGTGGGCAATAACGATGGATTGGTCGAGGTGATAGCCGAGCTTCTCGGCCACCTGGGCGCCCAGCACAGCTTCAAACGGCGTGTCGAACGGTCGCCCCTCGCGCAGCTGCAGCGACTGCTGCTGACCGTACTTCAGGTGGGTGAAGTAGTCGCCATTGGTGCCGAGCACCCGAAATCCCTTGTGGGAGTCGCCAAGGGAAAGCGGGATGGTCCAGGCGACGCCGGGTTTCTGCTTGATGGCTTGATAGGAGTCCCACCCCACGTTGTTGGTGGGGTTGCCGATGCGAAACACCGAGTAGAGCAGCAGGTTAACCTGGCCGGAGCGGGCGCCGACGATGAGATCGGTTCCCGAAACGGTGTTGGAGAAGCTTTCACGGGCCTGGGTGCGCACCCGCTCCACCCCGAGCAGCAGGGTGACGCTGATGGCGACGGCCAGCAGGGTGAGACCGGCGGTAAGGCGGCGGGCCCAGAGACTTTGCAGGGCGAGCTTTAGCATGATGCCCTCCGGTTGAGCTGTTGCAGGTTTTCTACCCGCGGGAACAGGGGTTCGAGATAAGGGTCGTGGCTGACGAAGATGAGGGTCGAGCCCTGCTTGTCGCACTCCTCGAACAACAGCTTGATAAAGGCCGCCCGGTTGTCGGTGTCGAGGGCCGAGGTGGGCTCGTCGGCAATCACCAGCGGTGGCGAGCCGATCAGCGCCCGCGCGGCGGCAACCCGCTGCTGCTGGCCGATGCTGAGGGCATGGACGGGGCGATGCAGCGCCTCGTCCGGTAGTTGCAGCTCTGCCAGCAGACGGCGCGCCTCCTGCTCCGGACTCCCTTGCAGGCGGGCCCGTTTGGCGGGCGAGAAGGTGAGGGCAGCGGTCACGTTGTCCTGCACCGAGAGAAAGGGCAGCAGATTGAACTGCTGGAAGATATAACCCAGATTGGCCGCCCTGAAGTGGTCACGGGCACGGCCAGAGAGCCGGGCCAATGGTTGGCCCAGCACCTCCAGGGTGCCGTGGTTGGCTGTCTGGATCCCGGCCAGCAACCCGAGCAGGGTCGATTTGCCGGAGCCCGATGGCCCCTTGATAAAGACCCGCTCACCCTCGCGGATGGTGAGGGCGGGCAGATCGAGTACGGCGTCGCCACTTGGCCAGGCAAAGGCCAGATCGCGGATCTCAACCACGGCTTTTTTCATGGCGTTACCAGCTCAGCTTGTTGGCGGACGGGGTCAGCTTGCCAGCGGTCTGGCCGGTGGGCAGGATGCCCTGCACGCTCAGCTTCTCAAGGCTCGGATAGACGCTGAACAGGGTTGCCTCAAGGCCGGTCAGTTTGGCTGGCGTGGCGCAGGTGTAGGTATACATGGCGCCCATATCGGCGTGACCCGCTTCGTCATGATCATGCTGGTCTTCATGTTTGTCGCTGGCAGCCTTGTCATGGTCATGGTCATGGTCATGGTCATGGTCATGGTCATGGTCATGGCCGTGATCGTGCTCTTCTTTGGCTGCTTGCAGCTCCTGCTGGGTCAGTTTGCAGCCAGCCGCCGGGTCGAAGCGGAACAGGGCGTCAGGTTGCTGGAGGCGGGCGACCGCTTTGGCATATTGCGCCTTCTCTTCATCGCTCTTGGCGGCGTGCTCGAAGCCCACCAGATCGGCTGCGGGGGCCTGCAGTTCGATCATCAGCTGGTTGCCATCGACCACCAGATTGAGGTGGCCGTGGCCATGCTCGTGGGCGCCGTGGCTGTGGCTCTCGTGTTCGTCGTGATTGGCGTGTGCGCCAAAGGCCGCTGCGGCCAGCAACAGAGTAACTGCTTTCATCTTTAATCCTTTTTTCAAAACAAATAGCGAAATTAAACAAAGGGATAGATAAAAACAGAGGCGGGCGGCGCACGGATTGCATAGCTGTGAAACGCGGCGGTATCCGCCGAGCGTTGCATGGTTGCAACAGCGGGCAAAACAGAGGTAGAACCGGGGAAACGATAGGGGGTGGCGGTGATGACCTGCTTGCCATCCAGATGGAGGGCGCAGACCAGACAGTGATGGTCGTCGTGGCCGGGCAGGGCGGATTCAAACTGGTGCCGGGCAAGGGCAGGCTGCAGCCATAACCAGCCCAGCAGCAAGATCCAGATTTTCAGCTTGATACGACCCATAGACCCTTATGGAAAGGGCGCCATCAGCGCCCTTTCTCTCTGACTTAGAGATGGGACTTGATGAGCCCCATCACGGTAGCAATGTTGTTGGCATCGAGCTGGCCATCTTTGGCAAACAGCACCTTGCCCTCTTTATCCAGCAGGATGATCGCCGAGCTTTCCGGCGTCAGATCCCAGGCGTTGCGCGCCATCCCCTTGGCATCCAGCACCATGGCGGACCAGGGGAACTCTTTCTTGCTGTCCTCGGCACTGCTCTTCACGAAGCCGGAGGTACCCCAGATGGCGTCATTGCTGTTGATGATGGTAACGGTCTGGTACTTGTCTTGCGGCAACTTGGCGGCCTTGATCGCCTCGATCATCGGGGCGTTCAGCTCCTTGGCACTGGAGCGACCGGCAATATGCTGGATCAGGAACACCTTGCCGGTGAGCGAGGTGCTCTGCCACGGCTGGTAGCCGATCTCCTTGCCATTCAGTACCAGCTCACCCTTGTCACTGACATTGACCAGCGGCACCGGGTTGCCATCCTTGAAGTTGTGAGCAAAGACCAGAGATGGCAGCAGCGCCAAAGTAAGTACGAGATGTTTCATCCTGATGACACTCCATTTGTTATGTTATAACGAGTTTCGGATTGAGGGAATGGGCGAGCTTCATCCTAAACTGATCGGATCTGTTTAAAAAGTGTTAAATAAGATCGCAATTCAGAAGCGTCGGCGCCCCGCCAGTCAGGTGGTTGGCTGGCAAGGGCGGCTAGGATGGCATGACATCGATAAAAATCAATGAATTGGCAGCTGGTCTGAGCTGTTTGCGTCAGTAGAGCGACTCGCTGATGAGGGGGATCTTGGCCATGGTCATCTGCTGGGCCAGCAGGGACGAGCCGGTCAACAGCACATGGCGCTGATTGTTGATCACCACCACATCACCGGGTACGCCACTGTCTGCCGTAATGGCCAGCCAGGCAGGGGAGACGCTGCCGATGCTGATATCCGGATAGATGATGCTGAGCACATATTGCGGCGCCAGCTCCGCCAGCAGACTGGCCATCAGCAGCGCCTTCTCGTCGCTGTCGGCCTTGTTATCCTGCAACGCTTGCAGCGGCGGCGCGAAGTGATCCAGCTGCTCCGGCTGAGTGGGGATGGCGTTCAGCCACTCCTGCAGCAGGCTGACGCTGGTGGCGAGATCCTTGGCGGCAAACTGCTGCGCCAGCGGCTTGAGATGCCCCTTGAAGTGGTAGAAGAGCTGGGAGTAATCGGGTCGCACGCAAGGCAGTTTGCGATTGGCAGGATGGACGCAGGGGATCACCCTCATCTGGTAGAAGGCATCCTCCTGATACTGCTGGTAGGCTTGCCAGAACAGCAGCGACTCCATGCTGTCGTCCCGCAGGGTGAAGGCCTGCTCCAGATTGCGAAATTTGGTAGCGGTCTCGGGGCTGCTCTGATTGATCAGGTTGATGCTGTTGTAGAGCCGCGGGCTGATATAGGCGTAGAGCGTCTCCAGCGGATTGGTGAGGGAAGCTTTCAGCAGGCTCATCTCGTGGCGACTGGCGGCCATCACCTGATCGTCGGTGGTCAGCTGGAAGTGCTTGCGCTGGCCATCGGTGGATTGCCACTGCCAGCTCATGTTGATCTCGCTGGCGTTGCTTGTGGCAGCAAGGGTGGTGCTGAGAGTGAGGCTGAGCAACAGCGCGGGGGTCAGCTTCATGGTGGTGCTTCCTGCCGTGGACGATAATTAACAACTAGGTGAGCCGGCACCACTTTGGTGATGTTTCGTTTTGTGATCTGGATAACAGATTGATGTGACTTTTAATTTAATTGTGAAATTAAGTCACTCTGGAGGGGTTATGAAGCCTTGGATCATAGTGCTGTTTGGGCTGCTCAGCCTGCCAGCCATGGCGGGTCAAGTGATCGTCAACAAGGGGATGTCCATTGCGGATACCTTTGCCCTGCGTGATCAGTTGGCACGCGAGCACGAATGGCAGGATTGGCTGCGCTACCAGCAGGCCATCAAGTGGCTGGAGATGTTGCCGGTCAACTGCGAGCTGATGAGCCAGCCGGGCGGCGGCTATCGCTGTGGCGGTGATTTCTATCGGCCTTACCAGAAAGATGGCCGTGAAATATACATTCAGGGCAATCCTGCCGAAGAAGCGGCCGGTCAGCTGCCGCAAATACCGACAAAAAAGGCGCCATAAGGCGCCTTTCTCATTCCGGGTGACGCTTACTTGGCAGCGTAACGCTCGGCAGAGGTCTTGATCTCGGCTTCGGCAGCGGCCTTGTCGCCCCAACCTTCCACCTTGACCCATTTGCCCGCTTCCAGCTCTTTGTAGCGCTCGAAGAAGTGCTGGATCTGGGCTTTCAGCAGTTCCGGCAGATCGTTCACATCCTGGATGTGGTCGTACTGCTTGGTCAGCTTGGAGTGCGGTACGGCAACGATCTTGGCATCTTCGCCTGATTCGTCGGTCATCTTCAGCACGCCAACCGGGCGGCAGCGAATGACAGAACCGGCCAGCAGCGGGTAGGGGGTCGGAACCAGTACGTCGACGGGGTCACCATCCAGAGAGAGGGTCGCGTTCACGTAGCCGTAGTTGCACGGATAGAACATCGGGGTAGACATGAAGCGATCGACGAAAATAGCACCGCTGTCCTTGTCGACTTCGTATTTGATCGGGTCGGCATTCTGCGGGATTTCGATGATGACATAGATATCGTCGGGCAGGCTCTTGCCGGCCGGTACCAGGTTCAGGC
Organism: Aeromonas sp. DNP9; assembly: GCF_001728955.1. Lineage (NCBI taxonomy): Bacteria > Pseudomonadati > Pseudomonadota > Gammaproteobacteria > Aeromonadales > Aeromonadaceae > Aeromonas > Aeromonas sp. DNP9. The sequence goes on from NZ_LYSQ01000010.1 coordinate 44,596, forward strand.
TCATGATAATTCCTTCGTTGTTAGTATCAGGTTTGCAGGCCGATATTATAGCGATGTGATGTTAAATGACCATATTTCAGCGGCTATCGCTAACAAAGAAGGGGGATGTTTCCGCTTTGCGGCGCTTAGATGTGTGCGGGATGCAACAAAACGGCTGTTTTGATGCCCTGCCGGTGAGCAAAGTCACCGGCAGAGCATGTGGAGTTGCGAGCAAAGGGGGTCAGAGCGAGTAGGGGAGTCTCGATTCGTTGACCAGTCGCGACAGGGCTGTCACTACATGGGGGTCAAACTGGGTACCGGAGCGGGACTGGATATACTCCATGGTCTGCGCCAGCGTCCAGGGCTCCTTGTAGGGGCGCTTGCTGAGCAGGGCATCGAATACATCGACCACCGCCACAATCCGCGCCGACAGCGGGATCTGCTGACCAGCCAGCTGCTGCGGGTAGCCCTTGCCATCGAAGTGCTCGTGGTGGCCCCGGGCGATTTCGGCGCCGAGAGAGAGGTAGCTGGTTCCCTCCACCATTTCGCCCGCCTTGTGCAGGATATTGGCGCCGATACCGGCGTGCTGCTCCATGATGGCCCGCTCTTCCGGGTCGAAACGTCCGGGCTTATGTAGGATATGATCCGGGGTGCCCACCTTGCCCACATCGTGCAGGATGGAGGCCATGCCGATCATCTCGACAAACTCCGGGGTCAGCTGCTCGGGATAGGCCGCTATCTGCTTCAATTCGGCCACGATGGCATCCGATAGCTTCTGCACCCGCAAGACATGCTCGCCGGTATCGGAGTCGCGAAACTCCGCCAGCGCCGCCAGCGCCACCACGGTGGCCTCTTGGGCGCGCAGCAACTGGTTGTAGAGATAGAGGTTGTCGTAGGCCGCCGAGATGCGCTGACAGAAGACATCCAGCAGATCGCACTCGAGGGGATCGAGGGGCTGGGTCGGGGTAAAACTCAGCACGAACTCGCGACCATTCTGGGCGGCGATATAGAGGGAGTCCTGCGGGTGTTCAAAGCGGTTGCAGCGCGCCGCCAGTGCCTTCAGGACCGAGTCATTGAGGGGGGGAAAGTCGGTGATCTTGCCATCATCCAGCAGAGTCTCGTAGTCGCCGGTGGCGGCGAGGATCTCCAGCCCCTGTTCGCCGGGACGGCGCTCGGCGCAGATAGCCCCTTCGGTGCCCACATCGAGAATGGCGCTGATCTGTTTCAGCACGCCGGAGGCAAACTCCTTGAGTGAATGAAGATGGTAGAGATCGCCCGCCCCTTCCAGAATTTTGCCGAGCCCCTGCCGGCTCTTGTCGATGGCACTGAGGGTTTCGTATGAACGCAGGGATGCGATGACGGTGGTGTAGAGCTTTTGTACCGTAAGTTCGGTCTTGGTCTTGTAGTCATTGATGTCGTAATCGAGGATGACCCGCTGCTCGGGGGCTTGGCCGGGTTGGCCGGTACGCAGTACGATCCGCACCAGCGAGTTGTGCATTTCGTTGCGGATCCGGTGCACCAGCCGCAGACCTGCGTCTTCAGTCTCCATCACCACATCGAGCAGGATCAGCGCAATCCTAGGATTGGCCTCCAGCATGTGGCCAGCTTCGGCGCCGCTGTAGGCATTGAGCAGCTCCAGCGGACGGGATTTGTAGTGAATGTTGGAGAGGGCCAGGCGGGTGGCATGATGGATATCCGGCTCATCATCCACGATCAGCACTTGCCATGGGTTGAGTGCCTTGGGGACCACGACCTCCTCATCATCGAGTTCGATGATGTCGTCGTCCAGCAAGATATCGTCCTTGTCTTGGGCACTGCTCATATCGGTTACGCCTCCGGCGCTCAATGAGTATGTGAACAGTATGCACGATCACATCCGCTCGGATCATCAGGATAAGTAGATATCGTGAGCTGGCTCCGCCTCTTTATCGCTACTCGAAAGGTTCCAGATACCCCTGGATCGACTTCTTCAACCAGGCCAACACCTTGCCGTGATAGGCGTTTTCCGCCAGATAGACCCCGTAATCCCGCCACTGCAGGCTGAACTTGTGTTTCAGAGTCAGCAGGGAGCCTTGTCGCAGCTGGCTCTGGATCAGTGGCGAGGGGAGCACCGCCCAGCCCAGTCCGTCCAGCACCGCATTGCGCATCAACTCGAAGCTGGAGAGACCGATATGCTGACCTCCCACAGGTAGCAGGCTTTTTACCGAAAATTCATCTACATACGAGAGGGTGACCTGGGTGTGATCGGTCAGATCCTGCTGTTTGACCCGCTTCAGTCCGGCTAGCGGATGGCTGGGTGCCACCACCATCAGGGTGCGGATCGGGTTGAGCACGTCGATATTGAGGCCGCTGCGCTCCTGATCTTCGGTGATAAGGCCAAAAGCGGCATCGACGAATCCCTCTTCCACCAGCGCCGGCAGTTCGGGCGGAGAGGCAAGCACCAGCGAGATACTGGTGCCGGGAAACTGATTGTGCAGGCTAGCCAGCATCTCGCGCCATACCGGCTCGGGAATCGCGTCATCGCGGGCGACCCGCAGCGCCACTTCGGCCCCCGAGGCGTAATGTTTGCACTTCTGCTGCAGGCTGTTGGCTGCCTGTAGCAGGCGAGTGCAATCATCCAGCACCAGCTCACCGATCTCGGTCAGCCGACTCTGATTGGCACCTCGTTCAAAAAGTTCGATGCCAAGCTCAACTTCCAGCGCCGCGATGGAGGTGCTGACTGCGCTGCGGCTTTTGCCGAGGCGACGGGCGGTATTGGCAATAGAGCCGCTATTGGCTGACTCTACAAAGAGTTCTATCTGATATAGCTTCATGTTTTACAGGCTGTGGCGGAGTTTTTCACCATCACCTTAGCGTGCCAAACCAAGGCAAGGCAAACCTGTGGCGTCGGAATAATCGACGCTGAGCGATTGTCGCGAGTTGCTTCTCCCCGTTTACCATCTCTCCCGTCGAAGCAACAAAGGCATCTTATATGTTATTAAGTCGTATGTTTCTGGCCCGGCTGTTTTTGACCGGCGCCATCGTGACCGAGGTCGCCGGTACCTCCAGCATGGCCATGATCCCCGAGCAGGGGGCTGGCTGGATGAACTACATCCCGATGTGGCTGTTGATCGGTTTCTCGTACTGGTTGCTGGCGAAAGCCGCCAAAACAATCTCCATTGGTATTGCGTTTGCGCTCTGGGAGGGGCTCGGGATCACCCTGATCACCATAGTGTCGGTCATGTTCCTTGGTTACGATGTGACCGTTCAGGAGCTGATTGGCCTGGCTCTCGCGATAGTGGGGATTGTTATGGTGACCATGGGGGAGACCCATGATGAGCCCGCAGACAAGTCAGTAGAAGCGGAGGCCACAGCATGAGTCCGTTTGTGATTGTACTGGGTGCCGCACTGATCGATATCGGCGCCAACATGGCTATCAACCGCTCCAAGGGTTTTCGTTACAAGGGGTGGGGCTTCCTGGGGATCATGCTGGTACTCGGCGCCTTTACCCTGCTCTCGGAAGCGGTAAGTGGCGGCCAGATTGACCTGGCTGTTGCCTACGCCACCTGGGGGGCTATCGGCATCGTCGGTACGGCGCTGGGCGGTTTGCTCTTCTTCGGTGAGCGGCTCAAGCCCATCGGCTGGGCTGGCATGATGGTGATGGCGCTGGCTGTCGTTATGCTGACTACCGCCTGATAACCTGAAGCAATAAGAAAAGCCGCCCGGTAGCAACCAGGCGGCTTTTGTTTGGCTGATTGCTTGGTCGATGCAGGCTCAGCGCGGCGCTTCGTAGAGCTCCAGCGGCAGGCCGTCGGGGTCGGCGAAGAAGGTAAAGCGCTTGCCGGTCAGCTCGTCCACCCGTACCGGCTCTACCTCGACCCGATGGGTCAGCAGATGGGCGATGACCCGGTCAAGATCGCTGACCCGAAAGGCGAGATGGCGCAGGCCGCACGCCTCGGGGCGGGAGGGGCGCTCGGGAGGCGAGGGGAAGCTGAACAGCTCCAGCTGGCTGCCGTCCGGCAGGGCCAGATCCAGTTTCCACGATTGACGTGCTTCGCGCAGGGTCTCGGCGATAATGGGCAGCCCCAGCACCTCGTGGTAGAAGTGGCGCGAGCGTGGGTAATCGCTGGCGATGATGGCCACATGGTGGATGGCGTCAAACAGCGGAAAGGTCATGGTGTTTCCTTGTCAGCAGCATAGTGAACGGGCAGCCTGCGCTGCCCGTGTCGTTGATCTAGTTGAAGAAACCGCCGAACCAGTCATCCAGCGCACTGCGTGGCGTCGCACTGCTGGCGCAACCGGCCGGGGAGCCCATGGTGGAGGCTTTGGCCGGCACCTGCAGGCTGCCCGGGCAGTCGCTGGCGACGCGGGTGCCGCTGGTGCGGGAGAAGTTGGCCCAGGTGACCCCTTCCGGCATCTTCAGTCCCAGACTGTTGACGCCGCGCTGGCTCATGTAGCCGCTAAAGAGCTGCAGGGCACCGCTGGCACCGGTCAAGCCCGCCGGGGTGTTGTCGTCGCGACCGACCCAGATACTGACCAGCTCGTTGTTGTCCATCCCGGCAAACCAGGAGTCGCGCAGCTCGTTGGTGGTGCCAGTCTTGGCCGCCATGGTGGCGCCGGGGAACTTGGCACTGAGCGCGCGGGCCGTACCCTGACTCACCGTCTTGGTCATGGCGAACAGGGTCAGCCAGCTTGCCTGCTGGTCGGTGACCCGCTTGGCGGTCTGATCATGCTGATAGAGCAGGCTGCCATCTCCGTTCACCACGGCGCGAATGGCCGACAGCGGCTGGGTTAGCCCCTGATTGGCGATGGGCAGATACATCTGGTTCACCTCCAGCGGGGAGAGGGCGACCGCCCCCAGCACCAGCGACGGATAGGGCTGGATCTCCTGCTGGACTCCCAGCTTGTGCAGGGTATCGACAACCTTCTCCAGCCCCACCTGCAGACCCAGATTGACGGTCGGCACGTTGAGTGAGCTGGCCAGTGCATCCATCAGCGGCACGCTCTGGCGGAACTTGCGATCGTAGTTTTGCGGCGTCCAGACCTGACCATCCTGACCGCGAATGCGGATTGGCTGATCTTTGAGCGGGGTCGCCAGGGTCAGGCCGTTGGAGAGACCGGTGAGGTAGACCGCCGGTTTCACCAGCGAGCCGATCTGGCGGCGGGCATCCAGCGCCCGGTTGAACCCGGCGTAGCGGGGATCGCGGCCACCCACCAGTGCCACCACTTCGCCCTTGTGCCAGTCGGAGACCACCATGGCCGCCTCCAGCTTCTTCTTGCCGCGCAGTTTCTCGATATCGGCGAGGCCCGATTCGACCGCCCGCTCGGCCGCGTGCTGGGCGATGGGGTCGAGGCTGGTGAAGATCTTGAGGCCAGACTGCTTGAGCAGATCGGCGCCGAAGCGGCTCTGGATCTCTCGCTTGAGCAGTCCCATAAAGGCCGGGGTACGGCCATAACTCATCTGGCCGCGGGCGATGATGCCGAGGGGCTGGCGGCTGGCCAGCTCATATTCGGCCTGGGTCAGGCTGCCGTGATCCATCAGCAGCTTCAACACCAGATCACGGCGGGTTTTGGCCCGCTCCGGGAAGCGCCATGGGTCGTAATAGGAGGGGCCTTTCACCAGACCGACCAGCAGGGCCACCTGATCGATATCCAGCTCGTTGACCGGAATGCCGAAGTAGAAGTAGGAGGCAAGCCCGAAGCCGTAGACCCCTTGCGAGAAGTTTTGCCCCAGATAGACCTCGTTGAGGTAGGACTCCAGGATCTCGTCCTTGCTGTAGCGATAGTCGATCAGCACCGCCATGTAGGCTTCCTGCAGTTTTCGCCACAGGCTGCGCTCACGGGTCAGGAAGAAGTTCTTGGCCAACTGCTGGGTCAGGGTACTGCCCCCCTGCACGGTACGACCCGCGATCAGGTTGGCGAACATGGCCCGCATGATGGCCACCGGCGAGACGCCGCCATGCTGGTAGAAGTCGCGATCTTCGGTGGTGAGCAGGGTCACCAGCAGGCTGTCGGGCACCTCGGCGATGCGTACCAGCAGGCGATCTTCCCGATCTTCGGTATTGAGGCGATCGAGCAGCACAGGGTCCATCTGGGCGTAACCGAGCTGGCGCTGGTTCTCCAGTGACTGGATCCCCTCAAGGCGCGGGCCGTTGAAGGTGAGGCGCAGGCCGCGGGCCCCGTCGGCGCCATCATAGAACTCGAATGGGCGGCGAATAAGCTCGATGCGGTTGCCGTTGATGGTGTATTCACCCGGCGTGTGAGGCTGGCGCACCTGCTTGTAGCTCAGCATGTTGAGCTCGCGCAGCATCTGGTCCCGCGACAGGCGCTGGCTGGGATAGAGCTCCAGCGGACGGCTGTAGACCATCACCGGCAGCTGCCACTTCTCGCCATCGAAGCGCTCGCGCACCTTGGTATCGAGGTAGATGCCAAACACCACCATAAAGGCCGCCACCACCAGGGAGAGCTTGAAGCCAAGCCAGAACAGCCTGCGCCAGATGGTGCGTTTGGGCGCTGCCTTCTTGGGGGCTCGCTTGCGTCGTTGGGTTGCCATAAATCCTCTTTGCTTTCCTTTCTACTTGTTATATCGCATTCGCGAACGTCCGAGCGGGATTAACCCGTCGAACCTAGATGCCCATCTTCTTCTTGGTGACCTTGGTCGGCATCGCTTCCAGCGGGTTATCCGGCCAGTAGTGGCGGGGATAGCGCCCCTTCATCTCTTTCTTCACCTGCTCGTAAGAGCCAGCCCAAAAGGCGGCCAGATCGGCGGTGATCTGCAGCGGTCGCTGGGCGGGGGAGAGCAGCTCCACCACCAGCGGTACCCGGCCATCGGCCACGCAGGGGGTCGAACCTTGCCCGAACATCTCCTGAATGCGCACCGGGATCACCGGTGCCTGCCCCGGTTGATAGCGGATCCGCACCCGGCTGCCGGTGGGCGCTGCAAAGTGGCTCGGCAGTGCCTCGTCCAGCCGTTTGGGCAACGGCCAGGGCAGGGATTGACGCAGGATGTCGCTCATATTGAGCTTCTTCAGCTGCTCCAGCCGGGTCATACCGCTCACCGCTGGCAGCAGCCACTGTTCCAACGTGGCCAGCAGGCTCTCGTCATCCATCGCGGGCCACCCCTCATCGGGCAGCCAGTCGCGGGCACAGCGCAGACGGGCCAGCAGCCCTTCGCTGCTCTCGTCCCAAGGCAGCACATGCAGCCCCTTGCGGCGAATGCCTTGCAGCAGGCAGCGCCCTTTCTGCTCGTCAGAGAGTTCGGTCTGCGGTCGCTGGCTCAGCACCAGTTCGCCGATCACCTGCTGGCGTTCGGCGCGCACCCGCTCTTCCCGTTCATCCCAGTCGAACCACTGCCGTTCGCTCACCAGTTCCGGCAGCAGGCGTGCCAGCTCGTCCAGATCGACCGGTTCGGCGATAAAGATGCGGCTGCCGCGATCGTTCTGCCCCATCTCGATGGCGATGAGGGCGGCTTGTCCCTGACAGGGATGACCTTCTACCAGATCGCAGCTCACCCCACCACTGAGTTGATAGCGACAGCCGCTACGCAGTTTGCCGATGCGATCCGGCCAGGCGAGGGCGCAGAGCAGCCCCAGCCACTGGCCCTGTGCATTGGCAGGGCGGGCGCCAAGCCGTTCAAACCAGCGGGCAGCGTTCTGGCGCAGGGCGTTTTGACGGCGGTGGAACAGCACAGAGAGGCGCTCCGATCCTCGCAGATCTTCTTCCTGCAACGCCACCAGATAAGCAGCATCGGCGACAATCCCTGTCAGACCCTCGGATTCCAGCTCGCGGGCGCGCAGCAGCATGCGGGCGAGGCGAGGGTGGGTACCGAAGGCGGCCATGGCGCGGCCAGCGGGAGTGAGTTGTTGCTCACCCTCCGGCTTCATGGCACCAAGGGCCACCAGCAGCCGCTGGGCACTGGCCACCGCAGCGGCGGGGGGCATGTCCAGCAGCGGCAGATCTTCCACCTTTGCCCCCCACTGGGCGGCGTCCAGCAGCAGGCCGGTCAGCTCCTGAGTGAGGATGTCTGGCGGGCTCTGCTCGGCGAGCCGCTCCTGCACCTCGCTGCTCCAGAGCCGGTAGCAGATACCGGGGCCGAGGCGACCGGCGCGGCCTGCCCGCTGGGTGGCGGAGGATTTGGCTATCTGGCGGGTTTCCAGTCGGGTGACACCGCTTTTCAGATCAAAGGAGGCCCGTCGTTCCAGCCCGCTGTCGATCACCACCGAAATCCCCTCAATGGTGAGGGAGGTCTCCGCCACATTGGTGGTGAGCACCAGCTTACGGCGGCCGGCAGGTGCCGGTTCGATGGCTGCCTGCTGGGCCGCCATGTCGAGGCGACCGTAGAGGGGGGCGAGGGTCACGTCGTCCGGCAGTTTGTCTGCCAACCATTGTGCCAGCCGCTCGATCTCCCCCTGTCCCGGCAGAAAGACCAGCAGGCTGCCATCTTGCTCGGCCAGCGCTTCGAGCACCACGGCGCCGACCTGCGGCTCCAGCCACTGCTGGCGATTGGCGGGGCGGTAGTGGTAATCGATCGGGAAACCACGCCCCTCGGAGCGAACCACAGGGGCATCCGGCAGCAAGGTCTCGAGTGCCATGCCATCCAGGGTAGCTGACATCACCAGGAGCTTGAGGTCATCGCGCAATCCCTGCTGGCTCTCGATAGCGAAGGCCAGCGCGGTATCGGCGTGCAGACTGCGTTCGTGGAACTCATCGAAGATCACCAGCGAGACGCCGGTGAGCTCGGGATCCTGCTGCAACATCCGGGTCAGCACCCCTTCGGTGACGATCTCGAGCCGGGTTGCTGCGCTGGTGCGGCTCTCGCCACGCACCCGCAGGCCGATGCGCTCGCCCACCTTCTCCCCCAGCTGGCGCGCCAGAAAAGTGGCGATATTGCGCGCCGCGAGGCGCCTTGGCTCCAGCATGATGATGCGGCCAGGCAGCCGGTTCTGACGCACCAGCTCCAGCGGCAGCAGGGTCGATTTGCCGGCACCGGGGGGCGCCTGCAGGATCACGCTGCTGTGGCTGTCGAGGGCGGCAAAGAGTTCGGGCAATACCGAAACGATGGGGAGCTGGGACAAAGCGATGAGCACCTTCTGTGGCAACCGGTAAAACGGCGCCTATTCTGCCACAGCCACTCGCGCCACCGTGAGTGGATGTGCGCAGATGGCTACTCGGACGGGAGGCTGGCGAGACATGGCCGGATGGCTGCCATAGAATGGGCCCATCCAATGAGCGTGAAAAAGGCATTATCACCACATGGCCAAACTCTTCTTTGCCCTGCCCGTCAAGGAGCTCGCCCCCGAGCTCATCGCCTGGCGCGATCAGCTGCCCTGGCCCGGTCAGCCGGTGCCGCAAGCCAACCTCCATCTGACCCTGGCCTTTCTGGGGGAGGCGGACGAGTTGACCACCCGCCGCCTGATCGCCGCCGTGGAGCGTCAACACTGTCCGCCGCTCTCCATCAGGCTGGATGAGACCGGCTGGTTCAGCCGGGCCAAGGCCGCCTGGATTGGCCCGAAGGAGTGGCCCAACGAGCTGACCGTGCTGGCAAAGGCGCTGCGCCGCCACGGCGAGAAGCTGCGTCTTGGCAATGGCGAGCAGGGTTATCGCCCCCATGTCACCCTGTCGCGCAAGGCGGGTGAGGCGCCAGCCACCCTGCCTGCCCCAAATTTTCTGCTGCAGGCTGACGAGTTCTGCCTCTATCAATCCGTCTCGACCCCGGACGGGGTGCGCTACGAGCCGCTTGCCTGCTGGCCGCTGCGCGCCCGGGTAAAAGAAGACGCGCGGAGGGCTAACCCGTGATTTTTGATCCCCCCCTGCAATCGGGCCAGCTGGTGGCCCGCTACAAGCGCTTTCTGACCGATGTGCAACTCGATAACGGCGAGGTCATCACTATCCACTGCGCCAATACCGGTGCCATGACCGGCTGTGCCGATCCGGGCACCCGGGTCTGGTACTCCACCTCCGACAACCCCAAGCGCAAGCTGCCCAACAGCTGGGAGATCGCCGAGAGCCCGGCGGGCCACTTTATCTGCGTCAACACGGCGCGCGCCAACCAGATCGCCCGGGAGTTGATCGAGCAGGAGGCCATCGCTCCGCTGGCGGGTTACAGCCGGTTGCGCACCGAGGTGAAGTATGGCGAAGAGAACAGTCGCATCGATCTGTTGCTGGAAGATGACGAGAAGGGCAATTGTTACATCGAGGTAAAATCGGTCACCCTGCTCGACGAGCGGGAGGAGGCTGGCATGGGCTACTTCCCCGATGCAGTCACCGCCCGTGGTGCCAAGCATTTACGCGAGTTGATGGCGATGAAAGCGGCGGGCCACAGGGCCGTGCTGCTCTTTATGGTGTTGCACTCCGGAATAAGCCGGATACGCCCTGCAACCCATATAGATCCGCACTATAGTCTGCTAATTGAGCAGGCAATCGCGGTGGGGGTTGAAATTTTATGCTATCGGCCCCATGTTGGGGTGCAAGGCATGGTGGCTCAAGGGTTTATCCCGTTTGAATCTGGTCACCTGTTACCCGAGGGGAGTGCATAAATATTGGAGTGGGTAACATTATTGGTACGGCTTGTTTGCTTACCCGTTACCCTTCTGCTATAGATGTCGCCCTCAATTTATGGATGGCACGGGTAGCGTGCTGAATTAGGAGACAGGGCATGCCAACAGGCGAAAACAGGAAATCTCTGGGCCCCCTGGCCATTGCGGGTGTCGCGCCTTACCAGGAAAAGCCGGGTGAGGAGTACATGAATGACCAACAAAAGGCGCATTTTCGCAAGATCCTGGGTGCCTGGCGCAACCAACTGATGCAGGAAGTTGATCGTACCGTCGACCATATGAAAGACGAGGCTGCCAACTTCCCGGATCCCGTGGATCGTGCCGCGCAAGAAGAAGAGTTCGCTCTTGAACTGCGTACCCGCGACCGTGAACGGAAGCTGATCAAGAAGATCGAGAAGACCTTGCAGCTGCTTGAAGACGATGATTTCGGTTACTGCGAACACTGCGGTATCGAGATCGGTATCCGTCGTCTGGAAGCCCGTCCGACTGCCGACCTCTGTGTCGATTGCAAGACGCTGGCCGAGATCAAGGAAAAACAGATGGCCGGTTGATCCCGACCCTCTGGTATATGAAAAAGGGAGCTCGCGGGCTCCCTTTTTTATTGAGCTTTTGGCGGTCGCGCTCCAGAATGCAGCCTCAATGAATCGCTTACCCGAATAGTCATGCCAGTGAATTCCCCATCCTCACCCCTTGCGCGCCTCTATGTCGGCCGCTTTGCTCCTTCACCCTCAGGCCCGCTTCATTTCGGTTCGCTGATCGCCGCCCTCGGCAGCTTTTTGCAGGCCAGAGCGCAGCAGGGACGTTGGTTGGTACGCATCGAGGATATCGATCCGCCGCGAGAGATGGCGGGGGCTGCGGCCCTGATCCTCAAGACCCTTGAAGCATATGGTCTCGAGTGGGATGGGGAGGTGATGTTCCAGAGCGCGCGCCACGGCCGCTATGACGAGATCATTGACCAGCTCTATCGGGCGGGGGATCTCTACTGGTGCCGCTGCACCCGGCGAGAAATCATGGCCGCGGGCGGTCTCTACAGCGGCCACTGCCGCACCCTCGGGCTTGCGGCCGAAGGTTGCGCCGCCCGGCTGCGCCAGCACCATCCGGTCTACCACTTCGACGATCGGTTGCAGGGCCATATCGCGGTCCCGGCGGCGCTCGCCGAGGAGGATTTTATTATCCGTCGCCGCGACGGGCTCTACGCCTACAACCTGGCAGTAGTGGTGGATGATATGGACAGCGGTATCACCGAGATAGTGCGCGGCGCCGATCTGCTCGAACCCACGGTGCGCCAGATTGCCCTCTACCAGACCCTGGGTGCACCGGTGCCCGACTGGGTGCATCTACCGCTGGCGGTGCTAGCAGATGGCAACAAGCTCTCCAAGCAGAACCATGCGCCGGCGCTGGCGCTCGATGAGGTGCGACCGGCCCTGTGGCAGGCGCTGCACTTCCTCAGCCAGTGCCCGCCGCCCGAGCTGATGGCGAGCCGGATCGACGAGATCATCGAATGGGGCATCGCCAACTGGCAGCTCGAACGGGTGCCAGCCAGCGAGAAGATCCCGCTGGATCTTGAGTAAAAAGAGCCGGTTTTCGTGTAACAGTACGTGAGCTATGTGCAGATAGACCGCTATTTTTTGGCTCGGTTTGATTCAAATGAGCTGAAGTAGCCACATGGTTTTTCATTTGTGCAGGCGTGAGCTATGATAGGCCGCTATTTTTTGGCCTCCCGTCAATTTAGAAGTCATGAAGAGGTGTACCATTTTTTCCCAGATCGCAAACTTTTGCCGCAAGGTGCTCGGCAAGGAAGACGGCGAGCAGTCGGTGGAATCCCCCATTCCAGCCCGTGTCGCCGGTCAACGTCGTACCTTAAGCCGTGATCAGCACCCTATTTCGCGCAAAGAGATCAGCGAGAATGCACTCAAGGTGCTCTATCGCCTGAACAAAGGGGGCTATGAGGCCTACCTGGTCGGCGGCGGAGTCCGGGATCTGCTGCTCGGGAAGACGCCCAAGGATTTCGACATCGCAACCGATGCGACGCCGGAGCAGATCAAGGCGCTGTTCAGCAACTGCCGCCTGATTGGCCGTCGTTTCCGCCTGGCCCACATTGTCTTTGGTCGTGACGTGATCGAAGTGGCCACCTTCCGGGGTCACCACCATCAGGTCAATACCAGCAAACATGTGTCGGCCCAGTCTGATGAAGGCATGCTGCTGCGCGACAACGTCTACGGCACCATCGAAGAGGATGCCGAGCGCCGCGACTTTACCGTCAACGCCCTCTACTACAGCGCCAAAGATTTCACCCTGCACGATTTCGAAGGGGGTCTGGAAGATCTGGCCGAGCGCAAGCTTGAGCTGATCGGCGATCCCGAGACCCGTTATCGTGAAGATCCGGTGCGCATGCTGCGCGCCGTGCGCTTTGCCGCCAAGCTGGATATGACCATCAGCCCGCGTACTGCCGCCCCCATCAAGGAGCTGGCGCCACTGCTGCAAGACATCCCGGCTGCCCGCCTGTTTGAGGAGACCCTCAAGCTGTTCCTGGCTGGCGACGGTCTGGCGACCTACAAATTGCTGCGCGAGTACGGCCTGTTCCAGCAGCTCTTCCCGCAAGTGGCTGCGCTGTTTACTCCGCACGGCAACTCGCCCTACGAGCAGTTTATCGAGCAGGCGCTGATCGATACCGACACCCGCGTCCGCGAAGATAAGCGCGTCACCCCCGCCTTCCTCTACGCCACCCTGCTGTGGGGCTGCGTCGAGGCCCGTGGTCGGGTGCTGGAGAACGAGAGCGGCCTGCCCTGGTATGACGCCTTCATGCTGGCGATCAACGAGGTACTAGACAATCAGGTGCGGATCATCGCCGTTCCCCGCCGTTTCACCACAGATGTCCGCGACATCTGGGCACTGCAACAGCGTCTGACCCGTCGTCAGGGCAAGCACCCCGAGCGCGCCATGGAGCATCCCAAGTTCCGCGCGGCGTTCGACTTCCTGTTGCTGCGTAACCGGGTCGAGCGCGGTCTCGGTGAGCTGGCCAGCTGGTGGGAGCGTTATGTTGCCTCCAATCCGGATGTGCGCCCGCAACTGCAGCGTGAAGCGACCCGTCGTCCGGCAAGCGGTGAGCGCGGTGAGCCCCGTAGCCACGATGGCGAGAAGCGCAGCAGCAACAGCCGCAACCGTCGTCGCCCCCGTCGCCGCAAACCGAAAGTGGCCGAGTGACAACAGACGTGATGACCGAGGTCTTCATCGCCATTGGTTCCAACCTGTCTGACCCGCTGGGTCAGGCTCGTCGCGCCGTTGCCGCCCTGGCAAGGTTGCCGGAATCTGTGCTGGTGGAGGCCTCGTCGTTTTACAGCAGCCGCCCCATGGGCCCTGCTGACCAGCCGGACTACGTCAATGCCGTGGCCCGGCTCAATACCCGGCTCGCGCCCCTTGCGCTGCTGGATCAATTACAAAAAATCGAGCTGGAACAGGGACGTGTGCGCAAAGATGAGCGGTGGGGGCCGAGAACTCTGGATCTCGATCTGCTGCTCTATGGGGATCAGGTGATCAACCATGAGCGTCTGATCGTACCCCACTACGGCATGAAGGAGCGGGAGTTCGTGCTGCTGCCCCTTGCCGAAATTGCGCCTGCTCTGGTGCTGCCCTGCGGCACCCCGCTCGCCCGACTGGTTGCCCGCTGCCCGCACAATGATTTGGCCATCATTGCCCCGCGTGCAGACGTACAGGAGCCTCTATGAGCAAGATCACCACCGCCAGCCTGCTGAAGATGAAGCAGGAAGGTCAAAAGTTCACTGCCATCACCGCCTATGATGCCACCTTTGCCAAGCTGTTCGACGACGAGGGGGCCCACGTGCTGCTCATCGGCGATTCACTGGGCATGGTGCTGCAAGGGGGTCAGGATACCCTGGCGGTCAACATGGATGAGATGGTCTATCACACCCGCTGTGTGGCGCGCGGTGCCAGCAAGGCACTGGTGGTCGCCGACATGCCGTTCATGAGCTACGCCACCCCCGAGCAGACTTACCAGAACGCTGCCCGCCTGATGGCGGCCGGTGCCCGCATGGTGAAGATGGAAGGGGGCGACTGGCTGTGTGACTCCATCCGCCACCTTACCCGCAACGGGGTGCCGGTGTGTGGTCACCTCGGTCTCACCCCGCAATCCGTTCATGTCTTTGGTGGCTTCAAGGTGCAGGGGCGTGACGAGTTTCAGGCGCAGGAGATCTATCGTCAGGCCCTCGAACTGCAAGCGGCCGGTATCCAGCTGCTGGTGCTCGAGTGTGTGCCCACTGCGCTGGCCGAGCGCATCACCAAGGCGCTTCGCATCCCGGTGATCGGCATTGGTGCCGGCCCCGCGACCGATGGTCAGATTTTGGTGATGCACGATGCCTTTGGCGTCACCTCCGGCTATGTGCCCAAGTTCACCAAGAACTTCCTGGCCGAGACCGGCGATGTGCGTGCTGCCATCCGCCTCTATGTCCAGCAGGTGAGCGAGGGGAGCTTCCCCGGCCCGGAGCACTGCTTCAACTGATCCTGGCAGTTGCATGATGGGGGCTGCGGCCCCCGTCTCTGCTTGTCAGCCTTGCACAGTTAATCCGTATAGCTAATCCGTATCTTATTGATTCATCTAAAGGTGAACTGCTGATAGCCATGTTCGTGCCCCATCCCGCCCGAGCGCTATCTGTGGATGCAACCCGTCTCTGTTTTTGATTTATCGGAAGGTGAACTGCTGATGTTGGTCGTAAATAATCCTGTCATTCTGCGTGAGCAGATAAGCCAATGGCGCCGTGAAGGGCGTGCCATCGCATTCGTGCCCACCATGGGCAATCTGCATCAGGGCCACCTGACGCTGGTGAAGGAGGCGCACAGCCACGCCGAGAAAGTGGTGGTCAGCATCTTCGTCAACCCGATGCAGTTCGACAAGGCCGAGGATCTTGCCAACTACCCGCGCACTCTGGAGCAGGATTGCGCCGCGCTGGAAGCGGCCGGCGTCGACATGGTGTTCACCCCGACCCCGGAGATCATGTATCCGCAGGGGCTGGCCAGCCAGACCTTCGTCGAGGTACCGGGTCTCTCCAATCTGCTGGAGGGGGCGCTGCGTCCGGGTCACTTCCGCGGGGTCAGCACTGTCGTCACCAAGCTGTTCAATCTGGTACAGCCGGATGTGGCCTTCTTTGGCCAGAAGGATTACCAGCAGTTGGCGCTCATTCGCAAGATGGTGGCCGACATGGCGATGCCCATCGAGATCGTCGGCGTGCCGACCGTGCGGGCCGAAGACGGGCTGGCACTCTCTTCGCGCAACGGCTATCTGACGGCCGCCGAGCGTGCTATTGCTCCCGAGCTGGCGCGCACCATGAACTGGATCGCCGAGCAGATTGAAGCGGGTGACCACCACCTGCCCTCCTTGGTGGCGCAGGCCAGTCAGCGTCTCGACAATGCCGGTTTTCGCACCGATGCCATCGACATCGTCGATGCCGCCACCCTCGAATCTGCCACTGACGAGAGCGAGCAGCTGGTGATCCTGATGGCTGCTTATCTCGGCAAGGCCCGTCTTATCGACAACCGCGTCGTCACCGTAAAGAAGTAATTCCCCCGATTGCCAGCGGACGCCTTCCCGGGCGTCCGCTGCTTTTTCACGCCTGCCATTTGGCGTTTTCCCTCGCGACTCTGCTCGCACCCGCTGTTTTCTCTCTCCACAATCGGCCCTGATGGCCGCTACAGGTG
The DNA here is from genome assembly GCF_001728955.1 of Aeromonas sp. DNP9. Taxonomy (NCBI): domain Bacteria; kingdom Pseudomonadati; phylum Pseudomonadota; class Gammaproteobacteria; order Aeromonadales; family Aeromonadaceae; genus Aeromonas; species Aeromonas sp. DNP9. The sequence goes on from NZ_LYSQ01000010.1 coordinate 60,816, forward strand.
TTTATTTATGTTTACCTTGTTTGCTTCGTTGCTCTTCTGTCTGCTCTGTTTTGCCCTGACCCGGCTACCCGCTTCGGTGCCGCTCTCGCGCAAGGTGCTCGCCGGTCTGCTGCTGGGGGGGCTGTTTGGTCTCGGTCTGCAGCTGGGCTGGGGCGCCGATGATGCCGGCGTCCAGCAGACCCTGGAGTGGGTCAATATTATCGGCGGCGGCTATGTCAGCCTGCTCAAGGTAGTGATGATGCCGCTGGTGTTCACCTCAATCCTCTCCGCCATCAACAAGCTGGAGCAGGCCCAGTCCCTCGGCAAGATCAGCGCCGTGTTGATCGGCTCCATGCTGGCCCTGGTGATGATCGCCGGTGTGGTGGGGATGACGGTAACCCATCTGAGTGGTCTCACTGCCGAGGGGCTGCTGAGCCACGGCAGCGATAGCGCTGCGCTGCAACAGAGCATGAGCACCATCGACAGTGCCCAGACCCTGCCGGCCCTGCTGCTCTCGCTGGTGCCCACCAACTTTGCCGCCGATATGGCGGGTAGCCGCGGCCTCTCGGTGATCGGCGTAGTGATCTTTACCGTGCTGGCGGGGGTTGCCCTGCTGCAGTTGAAGGCGGAGCATCCAGAGGCGGGTGCTCGCGCCGCAGTGGCCATCGATACCCTGCAACTGTGGGTGATGAAGATGGTGCGGGTGGTGATTGCGCTCACCCCCTATGGCGTGATGGCGCTGATCGCCCGGGTGGTGGCCCACTATCCCCTGAGCGAGATCCTCAGCTTGCTCGGTTTTATTCTGGTCTGCTACGTCGCCATTCTGGCAATGTTTGCGGTACACATGGTGATCCTGCTGCTGATCGGCCAGAACCCGCTGCACTACCTGCGCGAGGTGTGGGGCGTGCTCACCTTCGCCTTTATCTCCCGCAGCAGCGCCGCCTCCATCCCCCTCAGCATCGAGACCCAGCAGCGCCTTGGGGTGCCCGCCAGCATCGCCAACTTTGCCGCCTCGTTCGGTGCCAACCTCGGCCAGAACGGCTGCGCCGGCATCTATCCGGCCATGATGGTGGCGATGATCGCCCCCATGCTCGGCATCAACCCGTTTGATCCCCTGTTCCTGCTGACTCTGCTGCCGGTCATTGCGCTGGGCTCCATCGGGGTGGCTGGCGTCGGCGGTGGCGGTACCTTCGCCGCGCTGATCGTGCTCTCCACCCTCAATTTCCCCATCGCGCTGGTGGGGGTGATGATCGCCATCGAGCCGCTGGTGGATATGGGTCGCACTGCTCTCAACGTCAACGGCTCCATCATGGCGGCGATGATCACCAAGCGGTTGCTGGGCAAGCAGCAGCTGGCCGAGACGCAGGTGTTGGAGCAGCAGGCCGCCAGCTAACCCCAGCGTTACCCAATATGAAAGAAGCCCGCAGTTGCGGGCTTCTTTATGTCGGCTGTATTGCCTTGTGGGCAGGCGCGCTTACTCGGCAGAGACGGGGTAACCGGCTCCTTTCCAGGCGAAGATGCCGCCCGGCACCCGATAGACTTGCTGATAGCCCTGAGTCACCGCCCAGGCGGCAGCATTGTGGCTGCGGCCGCACTTGACGAAGCCGCAGTAGATCACCACAGGACGGGCTTTGTCTTCACCCAGCAGCGCCTGGAACTGCTCCGGTGTACCGCTTCCCTCGACGATCTCGCTCCAGTTGTCGCCAGCTTTGGCCTCTTTCACAAAGACAAAGTTTTTGGCCCCCGGAATGTGCTCTTTCTTGTAGGAGTCCTCATAGGGCATGGTGTCGATGATCACCAGCTCCTCGCCCTTGTCCATCCGGGTCTTCAGCTCGGCCACGGTCAGCAGCTGATAGCCCCCCTGCTGCGCCTCCTGTGCCAGCTGTACAGCCGATTGCTCAAGCTTCACCTCCTGCTCGAACTGGTTGTCGCCACAGCCCGCGAGGGCAAAGCTGGCGGCGATCAGCGAGGCTACCAGAGTGCGGGATCGCAATGTCATCATGTCACTACTCCTTTGGAACGGGAAAAACGGGGCGGGAAGTTCGCAGCAGGGCGCCCGCAAGCGTCAGTAGCAGCAGATCCCGCACAATGGCCTCCGGCAGCGAGCTGAGATCAGCCCTGCCCAGACAGCCGCAAGAGATGTCGAGCCCGATGGCAACGCCATAGCCCAACCCCGGAATAAACAGGGCGAGCAGCCCGATCACCAGCCAGAGTCCCCAGCGCCGGTTGGCGATGACCGCAAGCCCTGCGCAGAGCTCAAGGGCAATCAGCCCCCAGGCGGCGAACGGGATTAGCGGCGGCCAGATCAGGCCAAAGGCGCCGATCTGCTCGATGAACAGGGCGGGGGAGGCCAGCTTGAACCCGGCGGAGGCGAGGAAGAATCCCCCCAGCGCCAGATTGGCCAGCATGCGCAACAACGCAGGCATGTTCTACCTCTTTATAGAGAGTGGTAAATTCTAACAATTCCCGATTGAGCCGCAATGACTAAACCCATGCCGGACAAGATAAATCTCGATTTTGCGGGGCAGTGACCAGAATGGGGGCGCTAGACCCTGATGGTGGCGGTTGTGGAGGCGGGATGCTGTGGCTGTGTCGATTGCTCCCTGTCGTGCTGGTGGGTCAGCAGTTCGGCAGCCAGCTCGATGGCCCGTTCGAGCAGTAGCAGCAGGCTGTCGACCGTCAGATGATCGAGCCACTCGCGGGCCCAGATCAGGGTCTCTCCCTGTTCGGTCTGATCCAGCAGAAACACCGGCTCGTCGCCAAGGTGGTTGAGCAGGGGCGTGTTGGGCATGGCGTGGCCCGGTAGCAGCAGATAGATCACCAGATGGCCTTCATCCTCTGCCAGCGTCAGCACCAGTTCGTCGTTGATGGCGAGGGTGGTGGCTGTCTGTCCGGACACCGGGAGCGGAAGTTCAAGTTGTGTGTACAGGGCGGTGATGAGAGCGTGATACATGGCCAAACCTCGGGCTGGGGGAGAGTGACACCCTATGCGGCTGGTCGGTGGCTGCTTATCACTTGTCGTCATTTTTTTAGCGTTTTTGGTCGGCGGGGCGGGTGATTGTGCCGAAATTGTGAGCTGACAGACATCTTTTACGGGTCAGTCCGAATCCTAAAAAAGCGGGACCTTCGCTGACAGGGTGACAAGGGGGGGCGGCGTACGCTGAGGATCCTCTCTCTCATCAACGCAGGTTTCTTGTCATGAAAATTGCCTCCCCGGATATCGATGTAAGCCGTCATCAGCAGACAACCCCTGATGCTACACCTCCTGCTACTGCTCGCCTTGGCAACGCCAGACTACGGCTGCTGGATGCCGGTAACCGGGAGTTCGAGAGGGGGATCCGCCGCGGTATTGGCCATCGGCAGAGCCCGGAACTCAAGGCGGTCAAGCAGGCCGTGCGGCACTATCAGGCCCAGCCAACGCCTTCACTGGCCGGGCTGGCGAAGATCGAACAGGCGCTGCAGTTCTGGATCGACTCGGGCAAGAACCGCTCTCGTCAGCAGGATCCCGTGTTGCAAAAACTGGTCGATGACATCGCTGTTCGCCGTCAGGCGTTGGCGCAGGGTGGCAAGCCTCCCTCATTTCAGCTGGCGTGGGTCTGCAACGAACAGGGGAGGGTCAATCAGCCTATCGAGAGTAACCAGCAGATCCGCCAGTGGTGCAGCGAGTTGGCTCGCCTGCAACAGGAGGGGGCCAACGACCTGTTCAAGCGGGAGCTGCAAGGGGGGCTAGACCTGATGTTCGGGGTGAGTGAGGGAATGATGGCGCGACGGCTGGAGCGGGCGCCGACCCGTGAAGAGGTTGCAGCAAGCCACGCGTGGCAGCTGTTTTGCGGGACCTTGCGTCAGGCTCTGCCCGCACTGGATGAGCTCAAGCCGTAAGCCACTGCCGAGGAGAATGGTCGCGATATCCTGTTGACCCACAGTCAGTTGCTGGAGCTGGGTCACCTCAAGGAGGTTCTGGATCTCAGCATTCAGCAGCAGGTGAGCAAGCAGGGGGAGATTGGCTTGCTCAGGACCGAGCTGCTGACCGCGCTGGTGGATGGACTGGATGAACCCTGGCTTGAGCGCGAGGCGCAGGAGAAGGCGCTCTGGCAGGGAGAGGCCGCATCAGGCAAGCACTATCAGAGTGGTGTACGGGCCGAGCTCAAGAGCCCTCTTTCTGCGGCCAGCAAGGAGCTGAAACCGGGTGAACCCGTGAGCCAGAAGGCTTTTGGCGGGCTTGGGCTGGTCAGTGCCAGTGCGCTGCTGGAGGCTTTCGCCAAGATCGAGATTGGCAAGTGGGAGGGGCGTCGCGACACACCGGTAGGAGAGTTTGCCGGCAAGGTGGCTCTGACCCAGGAGAACAAGGCGAGTGCCAAGGCCGAGCTGGTGATTGGCAAGGCGGAGGGCTCATTGGTGTTCAATCCGGTGAACAAGATCGTCAATGATACCGACGGATCGCGTTACACCCCGGGGCCCCATGACCTTAGTCTGCTTCGCATCGGGGCCAGTGCCGAGCTGGTGAGCAGGCTGGGGCTGTCGGTTGAGGGGAGCTGGACTATCGGCAACCTGCTTAACGCCAAGCTGGCAGGCTCTGCCGAGGTGGTCGCCAATGCCAAGCTGGAGGTCGGTGCTGCGGCTATCATGACCCCCCATGGGCCTGTGGTCAGTGTAACGGCCAACGCCTCGGCCTTTGCTGGTATGAAAGCTGAGGGGAGTGCCCAGCTCAATCTGCTCAAGAGCCAGTATGCGGATGCCTATAGCCTTTCGGCCAAGGTACGCGCCTCCGCCAATCTGGGTGTCGGTGCATCGGCCGGTGCCACTGCGGCTTTCGGGCCACAGGGAGCCAAGTTTCATACTACCCTTGGCGTGACACTGGGGGTGGGGTCAGATGTCGGTTGGGAGGGCGGAGTCAACGCCATGGCTACCAAGGCTTATGCACTGGAGCTGGCCGCTCGTGCGGTAAGCAACTTTGATCAGCGCAAAGGGGAGCTGCTAGATGGACTGGCGATGGCGACAGGGAATGAAAACCGTCTCTTCGAACTGGCCCAGCGGGTCGATAGCCGGATTGTCACTCTCGCCACCCAGTTGGAGGAATTGCAGCTGGTGGCCAGAGAGAACCGGATCCGGATGCAGGAGAGCCTGATCGATCCCGATCTCGCGGCTGGTCGCACCGCCATGGCGCAGGCTATTGACGATGCCTTCGGTCAGGAGCGGGTCGATGAGAAGGGGGGCGTCACGGTTCCCGAGCGGGCTGCCGAGCGCAACGAGAAGCTTGAGCTCACCGCCCGGCTGCTAAAGGATCACGCCATCCGGGTCTAAGTCATCCCGAGGCTGGCAGGACAATGAAAACGGGCACCGCGAGGTGCCCGTTTTGGCAATCAGTGGCGCAACCCGGTGCCGCGGGAGATAAGCCACCAGGCGATACCGTAGAGGGCCACGATAAAGCCGATGATGATGAGGTAGGCGGTGCCGAGCGGTACGTCGGAGATACCGAGGAAGCCGTAACGGAACGCGTTCACCATGTAGATGATGGGGTTCACCTGGGAGACACCCTGCCAGAAGGGGGGCAGCAGGCTGATGGAGTAGAACACCCCGCCCAGATAGGTGAGGGGAGTCAGTACGAAGGTGGGGATGATGCTGATGTCGTCGAAGGTCTTGGCAAACACCGCGTTGATGAGGCCACCCAGCGAGAAGAGGATGGCGGTGAGCAGCACGGTCACGCAGACGCTGAACAGATGGTGGATCTGCAGCGGCACGAAGAACAGCGACACCAGGGTGACGATGAGGCCGACACAGAGGCCGCGCGCCACGCCACCGCCCACGTAACCGGCGATGATGACGTAGTTGGGCACCGGCGCTACCAGCAGCTCCTCGACGTTGCGCTGGAACTTGGCGCTGAAGAAGGAGGAGGCGACGTTGGAGTAGGAGTTGGTGATCACCGACATCATGATGAGGCCGGGCACGATGAACTCCATGTAGCTGAAGCCGCCCATGTCACCGATGCGCGAACCGATCAGGTTGCCGAAGATGACGAAGTAGAGGCTCATGGTGATGGCGGGCGGCACCAGGGTCTGGATCCAGATCCGGGTAAAGCGACTCACCTCTTTGGCCAGAATGCTCTTGAAGGCGATGTAATAGATGGCCAGATTCATGCTTTTCTCCCCTCTTCGACCAGATTGACGAACAGCTCTTCCAGCCGGTTGGCCTTGTTGCGCATGCTCACGACCTGCACCTGCTGGTTCGACAGCTGCTCGAACAGGCTGTTGAGTGACTGGCTCTTGTCGAGATCCACCTCGAGGGTGCGTTCATCCGGCATGCGGCCGTTGAACTCTGGCACCTCGGGTACGGCAGAACCTGGCGCAAGGTCGAGCAGGAAGGTCTCGCGACCCAGCTTGCCCAGCAGGTTTTTCATGCTGGTGTTCTCGATCAGACGACCCTTGTCGATGATGCCGATGTTGCGGCAGAGCATCTCGGCCTCTTCCAGATAGTGGGTGGTGAGGATGATGGTGACGCCCTGCTCGTTGAGCTCCTTGAGGAAGGACCACATGGAGCGGCGGATCTCGATATCGACCCCGGCGGTCGGTTCATCGAGGATCAGCAGCTTGGGTTCGTGCATCAGGGCGCGGGCGATCATCAACCGGCGCTTCATACCGCCTGAGAGAGTACGGGCAGGCATGTCGCGCTTCTCCCACAGATCGAGCTGGCGCAGGTACTTCTCGGCGCGGATCTTGGCTTCCGCCTTGGGCACGCCGTAGAAACCGGCCTGATGGGTGACAATCTGGATCACCTTCTCGAACTGGCTGAAGTTGAACTCCTGCGGCACCAGTCCGAGCTGAGCCTTGGCCTGTTCCAGATCGCTGTCGATGTCGTAGCCAAATACCTTCACCTTGCCGGCGCTCTTGTTCACCAGCGAGCTGATGACGCCGATGGTGGTGGATTTGCCCGCGCCGTTCGGGCCGAGCAGGGCGAAGAAATCCCCCTGCCTGACGGTCAGATCGATGCCTTTAAGGGCTTCGACGCCCCCCTGATAGGTCTTTTTCAGGCCGCTGATTTCCAGTGCGTTCATTGCAACCTCTGTGATGGTTGAATCCGGCTCGATACAGAAAAGGCGGCCAAGGCCGCCTGCACAGAGTAAAGGGCGCAAGGCCGCTTCACCCGTGATATTCCTGAACCTGGCTTACTCCTGGGGTACCACTTTGCCGATGAAGGGCAGGTTGCGGTACTTCTGGGCGTAGTCGATGCCGCAGCCGACCACGAATTCGTCCGGGATGGCGAAGCCAATCCAGTCAACTGGCACCTGCACTTCGCGGCGGGAGGGTTTGTCCAGCAGGGTGCAGATGGCCAGGGATTTCGGCTCGCGCAGGGAGAGGATCTCGCGCACCTTGTTGAGGGTGTAACCGGTGTCGATGATGTCTTCCACGATCACCACATCCTTGCCCTTGATGTCATCGTCCAGGTCTTTGAGGATGCGGACGTCACGGGTGCTGTGCATGCCGGAGCCGTAGCTGGAGGCGGTCATGAAGTCCAGGGTGATGGGCAGCTGGCACTGGCGGCAGAGGTCGGCCAGGAAGATGCAGGAACCGCGCAGTAGCGCAATCATCACGACTTCGTCAGAACCCTGATAGCGGGCGGTGATCTCTTCACCCAATTTGGCGATCCGGGCGGCTACTTCAGCCTCGGAGATCATCACCTCGACGGTGTGTTTCATCACTTACTCCCATAAGGCCAAAGGGGATTTGGCCGTTCATGAATATCAAAACCGATGATTCTACCACTCATGTTGAAGGGTGCTAGAGATACGTGGTGCTTTTATCGGCTTATTTTAATTGATAGAGTTAGCAGGCACTCAGGCATGATTAGTTAAAATACTATAAACACCATAATCAATAACTATTAGATGATAAAAACTATGGAACCACGCGCAGAAATAAGACGTCGTACCCGGCTGTCGCCGGAAGCTCGTCGCTCCCAATTGATGGAATGTGCCATCGAGGTGTTCTCCCGTCGCGGCATTGGCCGTGCAGGTCACGCCGAGATAGCCGAACAGGCCAAGGTCTCTGTGGCTACCGTCTTCAACTATTTCAACACCCGCGAGGAGTTGGTAGATGAGGTGCTGGCCGAGATCGAACGCTTTGTGAACCAGATGCTGTCGCAGGCATACGGTGACCAGGGCTCCATTTTCGACAAGATCCAGCGTCATGTACGCCTCTCTGTCGATACCGCCTACGATCAACCGGATTATGCCGGTATCTGGCTGGAGTGGAGCTCATCGGTTCGGGAAGAGGTATGGCCCCGCTATACCCGGCTGCTCGATCACTGCCTTGAGCTGATCGCCAGCGAGCTGCAAACCGCCATGGATGCAGGGGAGATCACCAGCGTGCTGTCAGCACAGGATCTGGCCCGCTCTTTGACCGGTTTTGGCTATGTGATGATGCAGATGATCAATCAACCTCAGCGCCCGGCGCGCCAAGAGGTGACTGATTTCCTGTTCAAGTACGTGACGGCGCCAATTCAGGCTCGCTAACACGACTTAACGAAAAAACGGCGTCACTCATTGAGTGGCGCCGCTTTTTATGGCCGAATGTGGCGGTCACCTCAATGGTGGCCATAGCCCCAGCGGTGGGTCAGCTCATGCTCGACACCCAGATGATCCAGGATCCGCGCCACCATGAAGTCCACCAGATCCTCGATGCTTTTCGGCTCATGATAGAAACCGGGGGCGGCAGGCATGATGGTCACCCCGATCCGTGCCAGTTTCAGCATGTTCTCCAGATGGATCGTCGAGAAGGGGGTTTCGCGGGGCACCAGGATCAGCTGGCCGCGCTCCTTGATCACCACATCCGCTGCCCGCTCCAGCAGGTTGTCCGAGGTGCCGTTGGCAATGGCCGAGACGGTGCCCATTGAGCAGGGGCAGACCACCATCTGTTTGGGGGCGGCCGAACCGGAGGCCACCGGCGAGAACCACTCCTCCTTGCCGCAGGCGACAATCTGCCCCTCCTTGGCGCCATATTGGCGACAAAGATAGGCAGAGAGCTCTTTCGGCGAGCCTGGCCAATCCTGTTGCTGCTCGGTCTTGAGTACCACACGAGCCGCCGATGAGGCGAGCAGGTAGACCCGATAGTCCGCCTGCACCAGACACTGGAGCAGGCGCAGGGCGTAGGGGGCGCCGGAGGCGCCGGTCAGCGCCAGGGTGATCGCTTTGTTCATAGTTCGCCGTGGTAATCCTTGAGGCGGGCGATCAGCTTGTCATGAATGCCACCGAAGCCGCCGTTGCTCATGATCAGAATATGGTCGCCATCGCGGCTCTCGGCCACCAGCCGGTTGATCAGGGTCTCCAGATCGTTGAATACCTTGGCCGGACGGGTCATATGGGCCGTCACCTCGCCGAGATCCCAGCCGATGTTGGGCGGCTGGAAGAAGAACACCTCGTCGGCGCCATCGAAGCAGCCAGCCAGCTCCTCCTTGTGAACCCCCAGCTTCATGGTGTTGGAGCGTGGCTCCAGCACCGCCAGAATGCGGGCCTCGCCCACTTTGGCGCGCAGGCCGCCGAGGGTGGTCTCGATGGCAGTAGGGTGGTGGGCGAAGTCGTCATAGACGCTGATGCCCGCTACCTCACCCTTGAGCTCCATCCGCCGTTTGGGGGATTTGAACTGGCAGAGGGCGGCGATGCCATGCTCTACCATGACACCAGCGTGGCGGGCGGCAGCGATGGCCATCAGACCGTTGTTGACGTTGTGCTCGCCGATACACACCCAGTGCACCTCACCCTGCTTTTCTCCATCCAGCCACACCTCGAAGGCGGAGCCGTCATCGGCCAGCTTGACCGCTTTCCACTTGGCGTAATCCTGACCCACCAGCTCCACTTCGCTCCAGCAGCCCATCTTGCGCACGGCGGTGAGGTTGTCATCGGCTTGCGGGAACAGCACCCGGCCGTTGCTCGGCACGGTGCGCATCAGGTGGTGGAACTGGCGCTGGATAGCGGCGAGATCCGGGAAGATGTCCGCGTGGTCAAACTCCAGATTGTTCATCACCAGGGTGCGCGGATGGTAGTGGACGAACTTGGAGCGTTTGTCGAAGAAGGCGCAGTCATACTCGTCCGCTTCGATGACGAAGAAGGGGGCAGAGCCCAAGCGGGCGGAGACCGGGAAGTTGCCCGGCACGCCGCCAATAAGGAAACCGGGCTCCAGTTTGGCGTACTCCAGCACCCAGGCCAACATGCTGGCGGTGGTAGTCTTGCCGTGGGTGCCAGCAACGGCCAGCACCCAGCGATCTTGCAGCACGTGCTCCAGCAGCCACTGGGGGCCGGAGATGTAGGGCAGATTGCGATCCAGCACATATTCAACACAGGGGTTGCCGCGGCTCATGGCGTTGCCTATTACCACCAGATCTGGGGCCGGATCGAGTTGGGAGGGGTCATAGCCTTCGGTCAGTTCGATGCCCTGTTGCTCGAGCTGGGTACTCATGGGGGGATAGACGTTGGCGTCTGAGCCGGTCACCCGGTAACCAAGCTGTTTTGCCAACACCGCCAGACCACCCATAAAGGTGCCGCAGATCCCGAGAATGTGAATATGCATACCGCTTCCTTTCGCAGTAAAGGGAAGTGCGCATTCTAGGGGGTGTTGCGGTGGCGGCACAAGCCGCACTCATGGTGAGAGGCCCACAGATGCAGCACCGGAGGCAGAAATCTTGGCGCTGTTGGGATATGCGAGATTGGAATGAGCTGAAGGGTTTTGTTTGAGGCTTGATATTGTGTCGCACTTTCTTACAATTCTTCGGTTTTGTGACGCACTCTACAGTTTTACGATATCGCCCTTTTCCAAAGGAGAGTCCCCATGGGCAAGTTCCTGCTTTGCTATCTGGTCGGTGGTCTGGTGGCCATCAGTTGGGCTGCGCTGCCCGCTCATGGTCCCTGGGATCAGTGGGACCTCGCGATTTTTCACACCGTTAACGGTTGGCTCGGACAGTCGGCTCTGTGGGCCGATCTGGTGGCCATCACCAATAACCGGCTGTTCGATCTGGCGGTGTTGGCCTGTATGGGGCTGATTCTGGTCCGATGTTTCTTTGCTCGGGATTTGGTGGGTCGTCGCCAGCTGGTGGCGATGGGCATAGTGATGCTGCTAAGTGCACTGGTGATCAACCAGCTTGGTCACCGATTGCCGGTGGAGCGACCCAGCCCGACCCTGATGGTGGCCGATGCGCTGCGGGTGACCCAGATCAGCGGTATTCCGACCAAGGACTCTTCCGGTGACAGCTTCCCCGGGGATCACGCCCTGTTCCTGATGATCTTCGCCGGCTACGCCTTGCGCTATCTACCGCGCTGGGCGGGAGTCACCGCATTGCTGATGGTGCCGATCTTTTCCGCGCCGCGCATTCTGGCTGGGGCTCACTGGTTTACTGATGTCTATGTCGGCGCTCTGGGGCTGGCGACCCTCTGTCTGCCCTGGTTGCTGCTGACCCCGCTGGCGGATCGGCTGATAGACCGCATTGCTCCCCGATTGGCCCGTGTGCCTCTGCTACGCAGTCAGACCCACTGATTGAACGTCGCAAAATAAAACGCCCCGACATGAAAAGGTCGGGGCGTTTTGTTATCAGCCCGCTAGATCATCAGCCTTGATAGCCGTTCGGGTTGTTGCTTTGCCAGCGCCAGGTATCGACCATCATCTGCTCCAGACCGCGCTCTGCCTGCCAGCCCAGCTCGGCACGGGCCAGCGTCGGCTCTGCCCAGCACTCGGCGATGTCGCCCGGGCGACGGGGTTTGATCTGGTAGGGAATGGGTCGGCCGCTGGCCGCTTCAAACGCCTTGACCATCTCCAGTACCGAGTAGCCCTGACCTGTGCCCAGGTTGTAGGTGAAGACGCCGGTGTCGCTCTTGATGCGCGCCAGCGCTTTCAGGTGGCCGATGGCCAGATCCACCACATGGATGTAGTCACGCACGCCGGTGCCATCCGGGGTCGGGTAGTCGTTGCCAAATACCCCCAGCTCCTTGAGCTTGCCGACACCCACCTGGCTGATATAGGGCAGCAGGTTGTTGGGGATGCCGTTGGGATCTTCACCAATCAGGCCGCTCTCGTGGGCGCCGACCGGGTTGAAGTAACGCAGCAGTACGATGGCCCAGCGGGGATCGGATTTGGCGAGATCACGCAGGATCTCCTCCACCATCAGCTTGGAGCGACCATAAGGGTTGGTGGCGCTGGTGGGGAAATCTTCCCGCAGCGGCACCGAGGCGGGATCGCCATAGACGGTGGCCGAGGAGCTGAATACCAGCCGGAACACGCCGGCCTTGGCCATCTCTTCGCACAGCACCAGAGTGCCGCTGATGTTGTTCTGGTAGTAGGTGAGCGGGATCTGGCTCGACTCCCCGACCGCCTTGAGGCCGGCGAAGTGGATGACAGATTCGATCTGGTGGTTGGCGAACAGCTGCTGCAGGCAGGCTCTGTCCAGCACATCCCCTTCGACGAAGGTGACGGGCTTGCCGGTGATCTGCTCGACCCGCTTGAGTGACTCCGGTGAGGAGTTGGAGAGGTTGTCGAGTACCACGACCTGTTGCCCCGCGCCGAGCAGCTCAACCAGGGTGTGGGAGCCGATATAGCCAGCGCCCCCTGTGACCAGTATTGTCATTTTTTATCCCGTGTTCTGGTGAAACTGGGGCAGAGTCTACCCGTCCTGCCCGCTCGGGAAAAGGTTGAGATACCAATGAAGCCCTTTGGGTATCTCAATAATCGAGACTGATATCCCCTTTCGCAGTGCAGGAACAGGCCAGAGCAACGCCGCTCTCCAGATCCTGCGCACTCAAGGTCATCACGCTCTGGCGCTCGATGTCACCTGTGGTGGTGCAACGACAGCTGCCACATACCCCGGCGCGGCAAGCGGCCATTATGGTTTCGCCCGCCGCTTCCAGCGCCGCCAGCAGGGTCTGACCCGGCAGGATCTTCACCTTTTTGCCGCTCTTTTTCAGGGTCAGCCAGAAGTGGTCGCTGGTGGTCTTGATGGGCTCTGCGGGAGGAAGACCGAAGGACTCCTGATGCAGTTGCTCCGGCGGCAATCCCAGTTCCGCCAGCATGGAACTGACCGCCGCCATATAGGGGGCCGGGCCGCAGAGATAGACATGGCGTTCGCGCAGGTCTGGGTCCAATTCGGCCAGCATGGCGGGGGTGAGTCGGCCCACCCAGGGGTGATCTGCTGGGGCATCTTCCAGAATCAGGGCGTGCCGTACACCGGCATGGGCCTCGGCCAGTTGCACCAGTTTGTCTGCGAAGATCACATCTGCTGGCGAGCGGGCGCTATGGATAAAACGGATATCGGCATTCGGTCGTTTGGCGAGCTCGTCCCGCAGCATGGCCCACATGGGGGTAATGCCGGAACCGGCACTGAGCAGCAGTGGCCGTTCGCAGGGCAAGGCGGTCAGGTTGAAAGCGCCGAACGGACCATCGGCCCGGATCTTGTCTCCCACCTGCAAGGTCTGGTGCAGATGGCGAGAGACCTGTCCCACATCCTTGATGGTGACCTGCCAGCAGGCATCCTGCGGGCTGGAGGAGAGGGTATAGGCACGGCAGTGGGGCTGGCCGTCGATCTCGGTGTGCAGGGTGATGCACTGGCCTGCCAGCACGGGAGGGAGGCTGCCGGAAAGCGGCACCAGCTGCCAGCTCACGACGTCGTGGGTGTTCTGTTGGCGGCCAATGCAGGTGAGCGTGAGAGAGGTCATTATAAGGCTCCTTAGGTTTGAAACGGGTTGAAAAACGTCTGGTGAAAAAGCCGGGCCCAGAAAAAAGGCGAGCCGGGCGGCTCGCCAAACGCTTACAACATGAGGTGCCGATCAGGCCGCCAGGATCTCGGCCAAGTCAGCTTCGACCGTGGTGGTCCCTTTCAGACCGAACTGCTCTTCCAGCACCTTGAGCAGAGCCGGGGTGAGGAAGGCGGGGGCGGTCGGGCCGGTACGGATGTCCCTCACCCCGAGGGAGAGCAGGGTAAGCAGAATGACGATGGCTTTTTGCTCGAACCAAGAGAGCACCAGGGTCAGCGGCAGATCGTTGACCCCGCACTCGAACGCCTCGGAGAGTGCCAGCGCCAACTGGATGGCGGAGTAGGCATCGTTGCACTGGCCCACGTCCAGCAGGCGCGGAATGCCGCCGATGTCGCCAAAATCGAGCTTGTTGAACTTGTACTTGCCGCAGCCCAGGGTCAGCAGCAGGCTGTCGCGCGGCGCCGCCTTGGCAAACTCGGTGAAGTAGGCTCGCTCGGCCTTGTCGCCGTCACAGCCACCCACCAGGAAGAAGTGGCTGATCTCTCCGGCTTTGACCTTCTCAATCACCGCGGGGGCGGCCTGCATCAGAGCGTTGCGGGCAAAGCCGATGGTGATGAAGTGCTCGAGCTCGGTGTGCTTGAAGCCTTCCAGCGCTTGCGCCTTGGCGATCACGGCGGAGAAATCATCCCCCTCCAGATGGGTTACGCCCGGCCAGCCGACGATGGATCGGGTGAAGATGCGATCCGAGTAGTTGCCCACATTCGGGTCGATGATGCAGTTGGAGGTCATCACCACGGCGCCCGGGAAGTTGGCAAACTCTTTCTGCTGGTTCTGCCAGGCGGATCCGTAGTTGCCCACCAGATGGGGGTACTGCTTGAAGAAGGGGTAGGCCAGCGCGGGCAGCATCTCGCCGTGGGTGTAGACATGAATGCCGGTCCCCTTGGTCTGCTCCAGAATGAGTCTGAGATCCATCATGTCGTGGCCGGAGACCAGAATGCACTTGCCGGGGATCGGCGTGACGCGTACCCGGGTCGGCTCCGGGTGGCCGAAGGTGCTGGTTTCACCCAGATCCAGCATCTCCATGATTTTGAAGTTGAGCTGACCGATCTCCATGGCGCAGCTGAACAGCCGACCCATTTCGCTCGGGTCTGTGCTGAGCCAGCTCATGATGCGATGGAATTCGGTGGCCACCTCGTCACTCTGTTGATCCAGCACCCGGGCGTGTTCCATATAGGCGGCGGCCCCCTTGAGGCCGTAGAGGCAGAGTAGACGCAGCCCCATGATGTCTTCGTTCACCTCGCTCTTGCCCCGATTGGGGGCGGCTGGTGCGGCATGGGCAAGTTGTTCCAGCAGTTCGGCACCGGGTTCGAAGTAAGCGGAGTGTGGCAAGTCGTTGACCTGCACCGCCATGGCGGTCAGACGATCGGCCAACTGCTGGCGATAAGCGAGGGCCTGATTGACGTATGCCACGATACGGGCGGAATCGAAGTTGACGTTGGTGAGGGTAGCGAAGAAGGCCTTGGGCACGAAGGCATCGATCTCGCGATCTATGATGCCCTGCTCGCGGGCGGCCAGCGCCCAGGCGCTGAGCCCCTGCAGGGTGTAGATCAGCACATCCTGCAGATCCGAGGTTTCAGCCGTCTTGCCGCACATACCTTGTGCGTAGGCACAGCCGTTGCCAGCCGGGGTACGAATTGTCTGTTCACATTGCACACAAAACATCATGCCTCTCCTAATTGGACATTTCAGTTGTCTGTTTTGTGGTGATTCTATTCCTCTCGCGAATAACTTAATAGGCATTCAATTTGCCAATTAAGATTCCCTTGATGCAGATCAAAAACAAAAAAAACCGCCCAAACAGGGCGGCAAGCGGGTGGATAAAAGGAGAGACAACTCAGGTTTGCAACAGAACATAACAATCAAGCGGGTTGGGCCGAGTCTGGTCAGGTGCTCCCGGCCCGCAACTTCCTAAAGCCTTCATACGTGCGTATAGCCGGCTTGGTTCACTATCAGGCCAGATAAGCGCGCAGCATCCAGACCAGTTTTTCCTGCTGCTGCACATAGTCGGAGAGAATGGAGGCAGTGCCCTCATCACCGGCTTCGGCGGCCTGACCCAGAATACGGCGCTGGGCGACCAGCAGTTCGCGGAAGCTATCCAGCAGGGATTCGACACAGGCGCGGCCATCGTGCAGCCCTTTTTGCTCCGGGATGGCAGAGACTTTCAGGTAGTCACTGAAGCTGTGCATTGGCACGCCATCCAGGGTCAGGATCCGCTCGGCCAGTGCATCGACTTTCAGCAGCAGGTCGTTGTAAATCTCTTCAAATTTCAGGTGCAGTTCGAAGAACTGGTTACCACGGATATTCCAGTGGAAGCCGCGCACGTTCATGTAGAGGATCTGGTAGCTGGCCAGCAATTTGTTCAACTCGGCTGCCAGGGCTTGTGATTGAGCAGTATCAAGACCAATCGGGCTTTTCATCATTCACCTCCAGATTTGGAAATCGGTTTTAAATTCTCTTTCGGAACGCAGTCAGAGTAACGCCTTGCAAAATGCAGGGACAATTGCTTGTGCCTAACTGTTTGATAGCTAAAGGCTATCAAACAGTACGCAGCAACGGGGGCAATGGATGAGGATTAGGGGAAGTATTTTTCCAGCAGCGCCATCAGGATGGCCTGACACTCGCGGTCCGGTTTGCTATCGACCTTGCTGGCGCGAAAGTGGAGCTGAAAGGCGCCCATTACGGCGCGGCTCTGCTCATCCCACTGGCCGGTTTGGGACAGGCCGTAGCCATAGCGGGCCAGCTGCTGCTGCCACATGGCCGCATCCCAGTGGGGCAAGGGGCTAGCCAGCAACTCGGCCACCCGATCTTCATCGGGCCAGGCGCCGACCCCGTACGTCAGATAGAGCTGGCGCCAGGGGAAGTGGGGGCCGGGATCCTGCTTGCGCTCGGGGGCGACATCGCTGTGGCCCAACACCTGGGTCGGTGGAATCTGGTAGCGGGCGACCAGCTCCCGGCTGAGGGCGCCGACGGCGGCAATTTGCTGCGGGGTATAGGGTTGCCAGCGGCGGGCATGGGGGGTCAGCGGCTCATCTTCCGCTGGATAGCCGAGGTTGACGATCTCGATGCCAAGGGAGCTGGCATTGAGCCCGGCATATTGGTGCCAGCGGCTGCGTCCCGCGTGCCAGGCGCGCGCGCTGTCCGGTACCAGCTGATAGACGGTGAGCGGTGCCTCGTGGCTGTCGCGGGGGATCAGGTAGTGGGCGCTCACCTTGTGCTCCAGCTCGGTCAGCAGGCGCAAGGAGTTGGCATCATCTTCATCGGTGTAGTGGAGGATCAGAAAGGCGATCCGCTCGTTCTGGTTGGCGCTCTGATAACGGGTTGAGAGCTGATATTCGGACGGAGTACAACCACCCAGCAGCAGAACCAGTGGCAGCAAGAAGAGGGGAAGAAGACAGCGCCAGCGCCATCCCCCTGCCACAGCCAGGCTGCTGAGCGTGGGAGGAGTGAGTCGCTGGCACATGTCGAAGGCCCTGTCTGGTCAGTCGCGCGGCTGGTTAGCCGCGGTATTTGGCCGTGAGACCGATCAGGAAGTTGCGCAGGATCTGATCCCCGCAATCCTGATAGTGCTTGTGATCCTTGGAGCGGAACAGGGCACTGAGCTCGGACTTGGAGAGGTTGAAGTCGGCGAGCTTGAGGGTGCCGAGCATATCCTCTTCCTTGAAGTTGAGACCGATGCGCAGCTTGCGCAAGATCATGTTGTTGTTGATCCGGTTCGGGATCACCTGGGCCGGTGCATCTTCCCGCACGCCGCGGCGGGCGATGATGAAACCGTCGAGGAACTGGCTCAGAGCCGAGTCGGGACAGGCGACATAGCCTGCCTCTTGCTCTTCACCTTCCGCCGCCTCTTTCATCAACCAGCTGTGCAGCTGGGCGTGAGTGACCGTCAGGTTGCCCTTGGCAAACATCTCGACCATCTGGTCGTTGCTGATGGTGAGGGCGTAGCGCAGACGGCGCAGAATATCGTTGTTGGTCATGCTGACTCCTGTGTAAACGGCGCAACTTTACCATCTGGCGGCCCTCGCGTCAGAAAAAGCGGGGCCGATACAGTTCAGGTCAAGCTCATCAAGCTTTGCCGAGATAGCGGGGCGCCTCCTGGCGCACCAGTTCCAGCGCATCTTGCAGCTCCAGCAGCTCTGGTTCCAGCTCGCTCACCGGCACGCCGTCACGCAGCTGTTGCTCCAGCTGGGAGAGCAGCCGTTGCAGTCCCGGCACCCCGGAATAGGCACAGCCGCCGTTGAGGCGATGGAGCTGTGCCAGCACCTCGTTATCTTCAATTTCGCCAGCCAGCGCGCTATCCAGCACTGGCTCGACCTCGTCGAAACTGGCCAGCAGCATGGTCAGCATCTCTCTGGCGAGATGCTCTTTCCCCGCCGCCTGCCGCACCGCCAGTGCCCAGTCGATCTGTTGGGCACCATTATTCTGGTGGCGACGATGGGCAAAGTCGGTGATGAGCTGGGCCAGCATGCTCTCGTCGATGGGCTTGGCCAGATAGTCGTCCATCCCCTGGCGGATCAGCCGCTCCCGTTCTCCGGGGATGGCGTGGGCGGTTACCGCCACGATCGGGGTGGTGGTGTTGAGGGACTGGTTGCGGATCGCCTGGGTGGCGCTGATGCCATCCATGATCGGCATCTGGATATCCATGAAGATGATGTCGAACGGCTGGCTCTGGGCCTGCTTGACCGCCTCCTTGCCGTTTTTGCACACCACCACCTGACTCACCATCTCCTTGAGCATGGCGGCGATCAGCTGGAGGTTGGCGGCGTTGTCATCCACTGCCAGCACCTTGATTGGCTGCAACTGGCGCGGAGCAGGCTGGGCGGGCAGTTTCTGGCGGCTCGATTCCGGCGAGAGCAGGGCGTGCAGCAGCTTGCGGTGGTTGACCGGTTTGGAGAGACAGTGCTGGGCGCCATGGGCCAGCATCGCTTCATAGAGCGCCGGCTCGTGGCTGCTGAGCAGCACTATGGTGTTCTGCTGCTGGCCGTTCAGTCTGTCGAGACGGCCGAGCACCTGCTGCGGCGTATGCAGGGTGCTGCTGCCGATGATCACCATCTCCTGCTCGCTCATCTCAGGCCAGGGATCATCGCTGGTCAGTGGGTGCACGTCGAGGTGCCACTCCGCCAACAGGGCGAGCAGGGAGGCTTGCGCGAAGGGATCCGGTTCCAGCAGCCAGAGCCGCTTGCCACGGATCCGATCCAGCGGCAATTGATCGGTCTGGGGCAGGGGGGATACCTCCACATCCAGACTGAACGAGAAGATGGAGCCCTTGCCAAGCTCCGATTCAAAGCGGATCTGGCCGCCCATCTGCTGCACCAGCTTCTGGGTGATGACGAGGCCCAGGCCCGTGCCGCCATAACGGCGGGAGATGGAGGAGTCGGCCTGATTGAAGGCCTGGAACAGCTGATGTTGCTGCTCCTGGGAGATGCCGATGCCGGTATCGCGGATCTGGACGTTGAGCCTCACCTTGTGGTTGCCACTGCCGGTCTGCTCGATATGGACATCCACGTTACCCTGCTCGGTGAACTTGATGGCGTTGCCGGTGAGGTTGGTCAGCACCTGTTGCAGACGCATGGGGTCGCCGGTGAGGTAGTCCGGCACATCGGCATCCACCCGCAGGGAGAGCTCCAGCTGCTTGTCGTGGGCGCTGGGGCCGAGCAGGTGCATGGTCTCGTTGAGGGTGTCGCGCAGGCTGAACGGGATATGCTCCAGCTGCAGCTTGCCCGCTTCCAGCTTCGAGAAGTCGAGGATGTCGTTGATGATGCCAAGCAGGTTGCGCGCCGATTTCTCGATGGTCTGCATGTAGTCGGTCTGGCTCGGGGTCAGGCTGGTTTTCAGCAGCTGGCGGGTAAAGCCGATGACCCCGTTGAGCGGAGTGCGCAGCTCGTGGGACATGTTGGCCAGAAACTCCGACTTGACCCGCGCCGCCTCTTGCGCCCGTTTCTTGGCCATGTCGAGCTCGACGTTCTGGATCTCGATCTGCTCCAGGGTTTCGCGCAGGTCAGAGGTAGCCTGATCGATATTCTGCTGCATCTCTTCGTGATATTCGGAGAGCGCCTTGGCCATGGCGTTGATGCCGTTTTTCAGCATATCCAGCTCGCCGGTGAGCTGGCCGCTGACCCGGGTATCGAGCCGCCCCTCCCTGATCTTGTGCACCGCCTGCACCATGTTGGTGATGGGCTGGGTCACGCTCTTGACCAGCCGGAAACCAAACAGGGTACTGAAGGCGACCCCGATGAGCACCATGATCACCGCAAAGAAGGTATCGCGGTACTGCAGCAGCATGGCCCGATCGGTCGCCATCTGCATCGAGATGTAGCCGATCATCGGCGGCTCTACATCGCTGGGCAGCGGGAAGCCATCCAGACTGGTTTCGGCCTGGATCGGGGTGCGCAAAATGATGTCGTCCCCCTGAAACGTCACGCTGGTCAGGTCCGGAATGGGCTCGCCATCGGGCAGCCTGAGCCGGGTGAAATCCCGGTGATAGTTCGAGGTGACGAACAGCTGGTTGTCCTGGGTGAAAACAGCGATGGACTTGATGAAGGGGGAGTTCTTGCGATGGGTCAGACCAATCAGCCGCTTGAGGGATTCGCGACTGTGCTGGGTCATCCCGTATTCACTGGCGATCGCCAGCGGTTCGATAATGTTGATCCCCTGATCAATAAGGTTGTTTTCCAGCTGCTGGTAGCGGTGGAAGGTGAAGTAACCGGCCATCAGGCCACCAATGATCAGGGTCGGCAGGATGGTGAAGGCGAGAACGCGTGCTCTCAGGCCATATTTGGTCATACGAACAGGCCACCAGTGAACAGGGTTGGCGATAGGGTTGATGGCAATACACGGGCTCTGTGGCCGTATTTGGTCATACTATTATTCTTGTGGGACAATACCCGGCAGCAGATTCCACAATCATGACATAGCCACCTATAGGCACCAAGTTTTATGGCCCAGTTTTTCAAGCCCCAAAAGAAGTCCACCCAGCTCCAACGCATTGAATTTACGATAGACACCCTCGATCACCACTGCGTCGGTATCGGTCGCCATCAGGGCAAGGCGATCTTCGTCGAAGGGGCGCTGCCCGGCGAGACCGTAAAGGCACGCATCACCGAAGAAAAAAAGCAGTACGGTCACGCCGCCTTGCAACAGGTTGTGACCCCGGTGGCCAATCGTATCGCCCCCTTCTGCAGCCACTATCGCGAGTGCGGCGGTTGCAGTGCCCAGCACATGTCGGTTGCCGATCAGCAAGTCGCCAAGGCGGCCGGACTAGTCAGCCTGTTCGAGCGGTTGGGCAACATCAAGGCGCCGGCGCTGGAGCCGGTACTGACCGGTGAAGATCGTGCCTATCGCCGGGTCTGTCGTCTGGCCATCAAATTTGACAAGAACGGTCGCTGCACCCGGGTCGGTTTCCGCCGTCGCAACAGCAACGATCTGGTGGAGATCGACAGTTGCCCTGTGCTGGCCGAACCGCTCTCTGCGCTGATTGCCCCGCTGCGTGAATGCCTCAATCGCCTCAAGAGCCAGCGCGAGCTGGGCCATGCGGAGCTTATCCAGGCCGAGCAGGGGATCATGATGCTGCTGCGCCACACCGGCCGTCCCAATGAGGCGGATCGCGCCCTGCTGGTTGAGTTTGCAAAAGCGCAGGGGATCGACCTCTATCTGCAGGCGGCCGATGAGCGCATCGAAGCGCTGCAGCAACAATTTTCCCCATCCTACTCGCTGGATGGCCTGTCTCTTGCATTTGCCCCGGGTGACTTCATTCAGGTCAACGGCCCCATCAACCAGAGCATGGTTGAGCAGGCGCTGACATGGCTCGGGGCGAGCAAGGATGACAAGGTGCTCGATCTCTTCTGCGGTATCGGCAACTTCACCCTGCCGCTGGCCCGTCAGGCTCGCGAAGTGGTGGGTGTGGAAGGTGAACTGGCCATGGTGCAGCGGGCCGAAGAGAACACCCGTCGCAACGGCATCAGCAATGCCCGTTTCTACAAAGCCGACCTGAGCGATGACATCGTCGGCATGTCCTGGGCGCGGGAAGGGTTTGATCTGGTGCTGCTGGATCCGGCTCGCCCCGGCGCGCTGGAAGTGATGGGACACGTCGTGAAACTTTCACCCAAGCGGGTGGTCTACGTCTCCTGTAACCCGGTCACCCTGGCGCGGGACAGTCAGGTACTGGTGAAAGGGGGTTACCGTCTGGTGCGCCTCGGCATGCTCGACATGTTCCCTCACACCGGTCATCTGGAGTCCATGGCGCTGTTTGAACGGGAGTAAATGACTCATCAGTTCGGCGATGCGGATGTGTAATCTGGCATGTCTGCGGCTGTTTGAGCTGATGTGATTGGGGTAATCTAGACCCTCGTCGTTCGGCAGGGCCTGTTGGCGCGCTCTATTGTCTTTCTGGACAATATGCCTTGAAAAGTGCGCTGGATATCCCCATTTGAGGCAATCTCATGAGGGGAGAAAGTGACAGCTTTCGGCCCGATAATTTAAAGGATTGATACCATGGTTGCGGTTCGCGATATTCATTTGAAAGACAACTTCACCCTGGAAGAGTGGGTCAGCTCGCTCTCCTTGAGTGACAGTGAAAAGGATCAGCTGCGAACCGTCTACCAGTATTGTCTGACGCTCGGTGACGAGGCGCTGACCAGCAAGCTGCTGGTACGCGGCATAGAAATGGTGGGCATCCTGCAGATGCTCAGCATGGATATCGGTACCCTCAAGGCCGCCATCATCTACCCCTTCGTCGAAGCCGGTCTCATCAGCCAGGAGCGGATGGACGAGGATTTCGGCTCCAAGATCGCCAAGCTGGTGGAAGGGGTGCTGGAGATGGAGGCCATCCGCTCCCTGCAGACCCTCCATCGCAGCGAAACCTCGCCGGAGCAGGTCGACAACGTGCGTCGCATGTTGCTTGCCATGGTCGAGGATGTGCGTGCCGTGGTGATCAAGCTGGCGGAGCGGATCGCCTGCCTGCGGGAAGCGAAGACGGCAGATGAAGAGACCCGGGTGCTGATGGCCCAGGAGATCACCAACATCTATGCACCGCTCGCCAACCGTCTGGGCATCGGCCAGCTCAAGTGGGAGCTGGAAGATCTCGCCTTCCGTTACCTGCACCCGGATACCTACAAACAGATCGCCAAGCAGCTCGACGAGAAGCGGCTCGACCGCGAGCGCTACATCCGCGAGTTTGTGCAATCCCTGCGTAATGGCCTGAAAGAGGCGGGAGTTGACGCTGAGGTGTACGGTCGCCCGAAACATATCTACAGCATCTGGCGCAAGATGCAGAAGAAGCACCTCGAATTCAACGAGTTGTTCGACGTGCGCGCCGTGCGGGTAGTGACCAAGCGGTTGCAGGATTGCTATGCGGCGCTCGGTATCGTGCATACCCAGTTCCACCACATCCCTCGCGAGTTTGACGACTATGTCGCCAACCCCAAACCCAACGGCTATCAGTCGATCCACACCGTAGTGGTGGGGCCTGAGGGCAAGACCGTCGAGATCCAGATCCGTACCGACCAGATGCATCAGGATGCCGAACTCGGCGTCGCGGCGCACTGGCGCTACAAGGAAGGGGCACAGGCTGGCGGCAAGGCCAACACCTTCGAAGACAAGATCGAGTGGCTGCGCAAACTGCTCGCCTGGCAGGAGGATCTCTCCGAGAGCGGCTCCCTGCTGGAAGATCTGCGCAGTCAGGTGTTCGAGGACAGAGTCTACGTCTTCACCCCGAAAGGGGATGTGATCGACCTGCCAGCTGGCGCCACCCCGCTCGATTTTGCCTATCACGTCCACAGCATGATCGGTCACCGTTGCATCGGCGCCAAGATTGACGGCCGCATCGTGCCGTTCACCTACGCGCTGCAGACCGGCGATCAGGTGGAGGTGATCACCCAGAAAGAGCCCAACCCGAGCCGCGACTGGATGAACCCCAACGCCGGCTTCCTGCGCTCCAGCCGGGCGCGGGCCAAGGTGGCGACCTGGTTCAGAAAACTGGATCGGGACAAGAATATCGTGGCCGGTCGCGAGCTGTTCGAGAAGGAGCTGGATCGCCACAACCTCAGCATGTCCAAGATCGACAAGGGCAACATGCTGCGCCGCTTCAATCTGGAGAGCACCGACGATCTGCTGGCCGGTATCGGCAGCGGCGATATCCGCATCAACCAGGTGCTCAACTATCTCGACACCTGCTACAACAAGCCGACGGCGGAAGAGGAAGATCGCCGCCTGCTGGAGAAGCTGGAGCAGAAGGCCAATGCGCCGATGCGCCACAAGCCCAAAGACCATATCGTGGTGGAAGGGGTTGGCAACCTGATGACCCATATTGCCCGCTGCTGTCAGCCGATCCCTGGAGACTCCATTCAGGGCTTTATCACCATGGGGCGCGGGGTATCCATCCACCGGGAAGATTGCGAGCAGCTCAAGGAGCTGTCACGGCGCAATCCGGAGCGGCTGATCGATGCGGTGTGGGGGGAGAACTACTCCGGCGGCTACGGCCTCACCATCCGGATCATCTCCAACGATCGCTCCGGCCTGCTGCGCGATATCACTACCGTGCTGGCCAACGAGAAGATCAATGTGATGGGGGTGCGCTCACGCTCCAATGTGCGCGAACAGACCGCGGAGATCGACATGGAGCTGGAGATTTACAACATCAACGCCTTTAACCGGGCGTTGGCCAAGCTCAGCCAGCTAAACGATGTGATCAGCGCCAAGCGGCTTTGATAGCGAACCGACCGGCCCCAGTGGCCGGTCTGCATTTACGACCCTTTTTGAACGAATCAACAAGCGAATATCCCATGTCCCAACGTTACGATCTGCCCCAACTGCTCGACATCATGGCTCGCCTGCGCGATCCGCAAAACGGCTGTCCCTGGGATCTGAAACAGAACTTCCAGAGCATAGTGCCGCACACCCTGGAAGAGGCCTACGAGGTGGCCGATGCCATCGAGACCGAGGATTGGCAAGGGCTGAAAGGGGAGCTGGGGGATCTGCTGTTTCAGGTGGTGTTTTACGCCCAGCTGGGTAAAGAGCGGGGCTTGTTCGACTTTGCCGATATCGTCGATACGGTGAGCGAAAAACTCATTCGCCGTCATCCCCATGTTTTTTCCGATGCAGATCTCTCCAACGAGCAGGCGGTAAAAGCGAACTGGGAGGCGGAAAAGGCCAAAGAGCGCGCAGCCCTCGACAAAGAGAGCGTGCTGGACGACATTCCGCTCTCGCTGCCTGCCCTGACCCGCGCCGCCAAAATTCAGAAACGCTGCGCCACCGTCGGTTTTGACTGGAAGACGCTGGGGCCTGTGGTGGACAAGATCCACGAAGAGATCGACGAGGTGATGGAAGAGGCGCTGATGGCCGATGTGGACGAGGCGCGGGTGAGCGACGAGCTCGGCGACCTGCTGTTTGCCACCGTCAATCTGGTGCGTCATCTGGGCAAGGATCCGGAGCAGGTGCTGCGAGGCGCCAACGCCAAGTTCGAACGTCGTTTTCGTCAGGTTGAGCAGATAATCGCCGCAGAAGGCTTGAAAATGACCGATTGCACCCTCGAAAAGCTCGATGCTGCCTGGGATAAGGCGAAGGAAACCGAGCAAAGTTGATTTGGCGCAAGATGGGGGGGCGGTGAGCCTGATAGATTTTTGCTCATTGTTTGGGAGAGGGGTTTTTGGTATACTGTTTCCCCGTCCTGCTTCATCCCCGAAGCACCCCTTAAAATTCCCTAAACTTCTTTCAGGTTCAGCATGACGACCAAATATATTTTTGTTACTGGTGGCGTTGTTTCATCCCTCGGCAAAGGCATTGCCGCAGCTTCTCTGGCAGCCATTCTGGAAGCCCGTGGTCTGGATGTGACCATCATGAAACTGGACCCGTACATCAACGTGGATCCGGGCACCATGAGCCCGACCCAGCATGGTGAAGTGTTCGTAACCGAGGACGGGGCCGAAACCGATCTGGATTTGGGCCACTACGAGCGTTTCATCCGCACCAAGATGACCCGTCGCAACAACTTTACCACCGGCCGTATCTACGCCGACGTACTGCGTAAAGAGCGTCGTGGTGACTATCTGGGCGCCACCATTCAGGTTATCCCGCACATCACCAACGCCATCAAAGAGCGGGTGATTGCCGGTGCCGAAGGCCATCAGGTTGCCATCGTCGAAGTGGGCGGTACCGTAGGTGACATCGAGTCCCTGCCGTTCCTCGAAGCCATTCGTCAGCTGGCTGCCGAAGTGGGCCGCAACAACGCCATGTTCATGCACCTGACGTTGGTTCCTTACCTGGCTGCAGCCGGTGAAGTGAAGACCAAGCCGACCCAGCACTCCGTCAAAGAGCTGCTCTCCATCGGTATCCAGCCGGATGTGCTGATCTGCCGCTCTGACCGTGCCATTCCGGCCAACGAGCGCGCCAAAATTGCCCTGTTCTGCAACGTGCCCGAGCGCGCCGTCATCTCCATGAAAGACGTCGACTCCATCTACAAGATCCCGGCACTGCTGAAATCCCAGAATCTGGACTCCTACTTCACCGAGCGTTTCGGTCTGGAGTGCAAAGAGGCTGACTTGTCCGAGTGGGAACAGGTTATTTACGAAGAGGCCAACCCGACTGGTGAAGTGACCATCGGTATGGTCGGCAAGTACGTCTCCCTGCCGGACGCTTACAAGTCCGTCAACGAGGCGCTCAAGCACGGTGGTCTCAAGACCCGTCACTCCGTCAACATCAAGTACATCGACTCTCAGGATATCGAGACCCGTGGCGCCGAGCTGCTGGAAGGTCTGGACGCGATCCTGGTGCCGGGTGGCTTCGGTGAGCGCGGTGTGGAAGGCAAAATTCTGGCTGCCCAGTATGCCCGCGAGAACAAGATCCCCTACTTGGGTATTTGCCTCGGCATGCAGGTTGCCATGATCGAATTCGCTCGAAACGTGGCGGGCATGGAAGGGGCTCACTCCTCCGAATTCAAGAAAGATTGCGCGTATCCGGTTGTCGGCCTCATCACCGAGTGGGTGGATGAAGAGGGCAACGTCGAGACCCGTACCGAGAAGTCCGATCTGGGCGGTACCATGCGTCTGGGTTCCCAGCTCTGCCACTTGGTCGAAGATTCCAAGGTGCGTCAGATGTACGGCAGCCCGACCATTTACGAGCGTCACCGTCACCGTTACGAAGTAAACAATAAGCTGCTGCCGCAGATTGAAGCGGCAGGTCTGAAAGTGACCGGTCTCTCCGCCGACAAGAAGTTGGTGGAAATCATCGAGATCCCGGATCACCCCTGGTTCGTGGCTGCGCAGTTCCACCCGGAGTTCACCTCTACTCCTCGTGATGGCCACGCTCTGTTCGCCGGTTTTGTGAAGGCGGCAGGCGAGTATCAGAAGCGTAATTTGAAGTAATTGAAAATAAATGCGGTTGGGGCACTGTGCCACAGCCGCTTTTTTTGGCATATTTTTGTTGTTTTTTTACGAAACCTGAGGAAATACACATGTCCAAGATCGTTAAAGTGATCGGTCGTGAAATCATCGACTCCCGTGGTAACCCGACCGTTGAGGCCGAAGTTCACCTGGAAGGTGGTTTTGTTGGTATGGCAGCCGCTCCGTCTGGCGCGTCCACCGGTTCCCGCGAAGCGCTGGAACTGCGTGACGGCGACAAGAGCCGTTTCCTGGGTAAAGGCGTGCTGAAAGCCATCGAAGCTGTAAACGGCCCGATCGCTCAAGCTCTGCTGGGTAAAGATGCCAAGGACCAGGCCACCGTTGACCAGATCATGATCGACCTCGACGGTACCGAGAACAAATCCAAGTTCGGCGCCAACGCCATCCTGGCTGTTTCCCTGGCTAACGCCAAAGCTGCCGCTGCAGCCAAAGGCATGCCGCTGTACGCCCACATCGCCGAGCTGAACGGCACCCCGGGTGTTTACTCCATGCCGCTTCCGATGATGAACATCATCAACGGTGGTGAGCACGCCGACAACAACGTCGACATCCAGGAGTTCATGATCCAGCCGGTTGGCGCCAAGACCCTGAAAGAAGCCGTTCGCATGGGCGCAGAAGTGTTCCACAACCTGGCCAAAGTGCTGAAGTCCAAGGGCTACAACACTGCAGTTGGTGACGAAGGTGGTTTCGCTCCGAACCTGAAATCCAACGCCGAAGCGCTGGAAGTTATCGCTGAAGCCGTTGCCGCTGCCGGTTACAAACTGGGCACCGACATCACCCTGGCTATGGACTGCGCTGCTTCCGAGTTCTACGACGCAGAGAAGAAAGAGTACAACCTGAAAGGCGAAGGTCGTGTCTTCACCTCCAACGGTTTCTCCGACTTCCTGGCTGATCTGACCACCAAGTTCCCGATCGTCTCCATCGAAGATGGCCTGGACGAATCTGACTGGGAAGGCTTCGCCTACCAGACTGCTGAACTGGGCAAGAAAATCCAGATCGTGGGTGACGACCTGTTCGTAACCAACACCAAGATCCTGAAGCGCGGTATCGACAACGGCATCGCCAACTCCATCCTGATCAAGTTCAACCAGATCGGTTCCCTGACCGAAACTCTGGCTGCCATCAAGATGGCCAAAGACGCTGGCTACACTGCCGTCATCTCCCACCGCTCCGGTGAGACCGAAGACGCTACCATCGCCGACCTGGCTGTTGGTACCGCTGCTGGCCAGATCAAGACCGGTTCCATGAGCCGTTCTGACCGTGTTGCCAAGTACAACCAGCTGATCCGTATCGAAGAAGCTCTGGGTGCCAAAGCTCCTTTCCGCGGTCTGAAAGAAGTTAAAAACCAGGCTTAATTTGCTGGTTTGCCAGCCTCGGCTGGAATGAAAAAAACCGGAACCCTTGGGTTCCGGTTTTTTTATGCCTGCTGTTCGAGCCAGCGTTGCAGATGCTGCACAAACAGCGCTGGCTGCTCGATGGTGTAGAGGTGCCCGGCGTGTGGCACCTGCAAGCGCTCGCAGGCGGGAATGGCGTTGCCAATAGCCTCACAGACCAGCGCAAACAGCGCTCTGGTATCTGCACCCTGCACGATGCAGGTGGGCATGTTGAGCATGGCAAGGCGCCCGGGTGACCAATCTGGCCGCTCGCTCTGGCTCAACTGCTTGGGCAGGCTATCGGCTTCTGCCAACTGCGCCTGCTGCCACTTGAGCGGTTGTGCAGCAAAATAGCCTGCATGACCACCCGAACCATCGATCAGGGTCGCCACGGCCTCTTGCAGCAAGCCTTTCCCAACCTGGCCAAACACGGGGCCAAACATGGCACCGGCATCGGCCATAAAGGCTGCGATCCCCTGTTCGTCGAGGGCTCCCGGGCAGCCTGGCTCAACCAGATAGAGGCTTATGAATTGCTCCGGAGCCATCAGGGCAGCGGTCAGGGCAACATCCGCCCCGTATGACCAGCCCGCCAGATGTACTGGCCCGCACGGCAATTGTTCCAGCAGGGCAAGCAGATCGCTGGCGTGGGTCTCCAGACCAAATGGCCCGTTTTTGCCCGCCTCGCCAAAGTGGCGCAGGGTGGGAGCGTAGACGGTGTAGTGACGTGAGAGCTGCTCGATATGTTCGAGCCAGAGGGTATGGTTGGCCAGTGCGCCATGGATCAGCAGCAACGGCTCGCCCGAACCGGCCTGCAGGCAAGGCAGCGGGCTGTCATTGACGATAAAGGTGTGAGTCTGTGAATGCATATCAACGCCTCCCCGGCGTGTCATAAGAGCACAAGAGTATATGACAAGCGCCCTGTGGCCGGTAAGTAGGGTCTTTCAGGTTGGCGATAGCCACTATAAGCAAAATTTGGGTCATTCATGGAAAATCCATAAACCCAGCTTATAGTGGCACCGACGAGCCTTGGGGTGAACCCAAATGGTCGATATCAACCTCGTAAGGGGCTCTTCCGAACTTTGCTCATCCCGTAGCGGGGTTATCCGTGAATATAAAAATATACTTTATTATTTTAATTCTGGTTAATTGTCAGTGGTTTGTAAGCCGTAATGTGCTCTGCGATGGCAATTTGGACATAATGCAATTACGTTTTTCATTGTGTCTTCTCCACCATCAGAAAGTCTAATTTTATGATGTACCTCTAAATATGGTGTTTTATCTTTTTTACGTTTAAATGGTGCGGGAGATTTGCATCTCTCACAATGGCCATTAGCTCTAATTAGTGCTTCAGCTACAATATCAGGGCTACGTTCGTATATATATGTAATAACAGCAATTTTTTTTGGTTTTTTTGGCGCTTTTCTGATTCGTGATTTACGTAAATCAGTATCCATTGAGAGTGATTTAGTAACGGCGCTGTGCTCTTCATGCAGATGGTCGGCAAGATATGAATTAAAGTTTTTCTGTATATAATCCAATAGCTTTTCATCTAGTATTCTTTTTGGGCCTTGTGGCGCATTACTTAATCCATTTTTACGTAAATGATATAGCCCCAATAGTTTGTTATTCGTTTTGTTAATAAGTTTGAGTCGTGTAAAATATCCGGATAATGAGTTTTCAAAATCATCTTTATGGACCCAGTATTCTTTGTCATTTCTGATTTTATCACCAGTCAAATTGGTCTTTTCAACGATGCACTGATATTTTATAGATTGCTCTGGCTTGGTCACATAAATGTATACTATATCACCTTTAGAATATTTTGTAGAACCTTGCCTCCAATCAACAAAACCATGATCTGAAAATGAACGAGAGTGATCATAAACCTTAGGGTTGGCTGAGATTAACCAAATCATAGAATCTCCTTTTGATATAGCATGGGTTTTTCACGATATAATGCTATCGAAAATTAAATCAAGATGCTCAATGCTACGATATTGTTTTATTTACTTTTTGTTTTCGCCTTTATGGTCGATGTAAGCCGAATCTATTCTAAGTGCCTTGGAAGTCTCTTGCCAACATAGTTGAAGCTACTGATGGTTCTATAGCATCTTGCCCTGAGAATTTTTTTGCTGCAGCAAAGCCTTCATCTCTATATCTCGCTAGCATATCACTATACGTAGATATATTACTGGTATTAATTCTAAGTCTTAATGCAACACCTTTATAGCGACATTCCAAGTCTTTCTTAGACCTACTATCAAGGAAAACACTTCTGTCATTACTGGCAATAAAGAAATCCCCACCATTTCTACAAATACGGCTTGTCATATAAAGCCCAAATCCCGAGTTTTGCCACTCATCATTTTTTCTTCTTTTTACACCCTTATACATTTTTCCTGATACACCTGGTAATAATGCTAGGTGTAAGGCATCTCTCTCATCTTTCATATTTAAGAAGGGGTTAGCAGATAGACCATGCATAATGCCATGTCCTGTGTCGAGAACAGCAAACTCTACTAGATTTTTTGATGGCCAGTATTGAGCACAATACTCAATAATCTCAGAACCAGAATGTTCGACAACATTTCTAAGTATTTCTCTAATGGAGAATGTAAGGGTATCAACAAGATCTCCACTTTCTTGCCTAGTTAATATTCTTGCTATCCTTTCAGACTTTGATTCAATTATATTGCCTACATGATCGTAGGCTATGTTCGCTTCCTCTTGTAGTTCTTTTACTTGTAGGATAGTTAGAGGGAGGTAAGTACTGCTTCCACTTGCCTCTCCAGGTTCATTTCCAAATTTCAAACCAAAAGCTCTGAAAAACCCCATATGAGCAGCATAAGATTTGCTTTGGTGATTGCATGCGGAGAATTTGCTTTCAGGTTTTGTCTCTCTAAATCGTTTCATTTCGTTGGCAACATATGCCATAGTAAAAGGTTCAACTAAACCAAGATTTATGAAATCAAACATGTATTCTTCTGAATGCTCCAAATCCCACAGGCGATTGCAAAAATTCAACGCATTTTTTAAGGACAAATTTTGAGGGATTTTTACAGTAATCATGTTGATCCTTTAATAAATTTAAAATTGCCAAATTCTATTTAATCCATCTGAATATCGGCAAAGCTACCGCCCCTGAATTACAGCCTCCAGTCTGCTGCGTTTCACCAACGGGATGGGGTTGGCATGGCTCATGGGAGACTCCGACGAGGCAAGTGTTGCCAAATGGCAATATTAACCATGGCGCTGTGGAGAGAAATCTCAATATTGAGATTTTCTGTGCAAGATCAATAAATTAATCAAATGTCGCCAACGATTGATGACGCGCCGAGATAGCGTGAACAACCATTCTTGAGCTAACCCCATAGAATATTCATGGTCATATCCGGCTTGAACCAGCATAAAACTCTTTGTTATTGTCCGCATTCCCCGCGCAAATAGCTTATTTATCTATAAATCAACAAGATAGCATTGTGCGGTGGCGTCGCGGGGGCATCTGCTATCGGGAAGGAGAGTTATGAAGTCGCAGTTCAAAGTGGCGCTGGCCATGTTGGCCCTGTTCGTCGTCCAAGGCTGCACAGCCCCGGATTCATCCACCAAGCGCAATGCACTCGGCCCGGTGCTGACAGTGCATTACGAAAGTGCCCCCCTGATCCCCGTCACCATCGCCGGTGAGCAGTACCAGTTTTTGCTCGATACCGGGGCCAGTATCACCTTTATCGATCGTCGTCTGGCCAGCCGCTTCAAGGCGCTGACCTTAAGTGAATTGCCCAGGGCCTATCAGGCTGATTTTGCCACTGTGAACAGCGTTTCGAGCCAACTGGGCAGCGAGCAGCTTGGCTTTGTTGAGCCGCAGCCCTTCTCGGTGGGGTCGGTCACCATTGATGACAGCGAGCTATGGGCAACTATTGATTTCGATCTTTTCTCCCAGTCTCTTGGCAGCCGTATCGATGGCATCCTCGGGATCGACACCATCCGCCGTTTCAACTGGGTGTTTGATCGCGACAAGCATCAGCTCACGGCTTTGCTGACGGCACCGTCGGCAGCCACGTTCGAGCGTTGCATCGGCTATGAAGATAGCTACAACCGCTCCCCGGCCGTGTATCTGACCCACGGCGAGAGCAGCGTGCGCATGTATCTGGATACCGGGGCCGATCAGAGCTATGCCGACCATGCCTTTATCGACTTTATGGCCAGTCAGAAGGCGATCTCTGGCGAAGATGCCACGCCACGCAAAGGGGTGGATGCCAGCGGTATGGTGGAGGGGCGTGACCATATCCTCACCGGCCTGCACTTTGATGAGCGCCAGCTCGGTGAGCTGCGCGTGTCGGAAAACAGCAATGAGCAGTATGGTCTGGGGCTGGATTTTGTTAACCGCTTCAATCGCTTTGCGATCATCCCCGGGCGGATGATGCTCTGCTACGACGCCAACAGCCTGGCGCGCAAAGTGCCACCAGTCCTGCGCAATATCGGGGTGCGTTTTGATGGCGAGCATCTGCAGGTCTACTACAGCGACGAACGGGATCTTGCCCCCTATGGTCTGGCCAACGGCGACATTCTGGAGCAGATCAACGGGGTGGCTTATCGTCCCCTCGAGATCGACAAGGTGCGTGAACTGCTCAACACCGGCAAGCCGGGGTCGCTCAAGTTGCGGATTGTGCGGGAAGGAAAACCGCTGGATATCGCCATCTAGTCAAGGTGGGGCGGCAAGACGAGCCGCCCCCATGAGACTCAGCCCTTGGTTGGATTTTCCATGCAGGTGAGGGTTGGCTGGCCGTAACGCTCCAGCGTGGCTTCGTCCCCCTTGGTGAAGAAGGTGAGGTTTTGCCCTTCATAACGGGCGCCGCTGGCGCTGGGGGCTTCATAGGCGAGCACTTGTTGCTGTTTGTCGCCCTCGCTCAGGTTGATTACTGCGGCGG
Organism: Aeromonas sp. DNP9; assembly: GCF_001728955.1. Taxonomy (NCBI): domain Bacteria; kingdom Pseudomonadati; phylum Pseudomonadota; class Gammaproteobacteria; order Aeromonadales; family Aeromonadaceae; genus Aeromonas; species Aeromonas sp. DNP9. The sequence continues at coordinate 94,264 of NZ_LYSQ01000010.1, forward strand.
GCAGCTTGGCATCGTTATAGAAGTAGGTAGAGAGAGTGACGCTCTTGCCGCACTGGTAGTTGACCGGTGCCGGCACCATCAGCTGGCCGCCGCTGATCTGCAGTTCGGTGATCCGCAGCAGGTAGTTGTCCTCCACACACTGGCGCAGATCCTGCCCCTTCCAGCAGTCGTTACGTCCCTTGATCCAGCCGCGCTGCATGGCGCGCTCAGTCTTGAGCTGTTCGGGAGAGAGCGCCGCAATCGCCTTGGGGTAGAGGGCCGCCAGTTCGTTATCAAGGGTGGCCAGTCCGGCATCCTTGCAGATCAGGTTTTCGACCGACCCGGAGGCTTTGGTGCAGTCAAAGGAGGGGGTTGCGGCGCTGGCCAGCAGAGGGGCAAACAGCAGGGTGGCAAGCAAGGTCTTGTTCATCGATAGATTCCAGCAATGAGGAGGGTATATCTGCCTACTACAGCACACTCTACTGGGCAATGCAGCAGGGGAGCCGAGCGCATTTTGCTCTGCAGCATGTGTTGGCGACCGGTTTTGCCGCGCTACTCCAGTGGGGAAGGGAACTGTTGCTGGATGAGGCCGGCTTGTTTGAAAAGTGGTCAGGAGTGGTCGCTATTTTGAGCATTCAGACAGGCTTTGAGCATTGCACTTTCACTCCTGTTCTAGAGGCGTGCTAGATTTGCCGCCTTTTCTTAATAACAAGAAGGTTAGCTATGTTCAGGTTGATGACGGGGGCCTTGCTGGCCATCATGCTGTCCGGTTGTGCGGCCATGTTTAACGGCACAAGTCAGCAGGTTTCCATTCGCAGTCAGGATCCCGATGCGGAGATCTACGTCAACGATATGTTGCTGGGCCATGGCAATGTGATTACCTCGTTCAAGAAGAAAGAGGAGTACACCATCACGGTCAAGCGTGCGGATTGCTACTCGGTGACAGTGCTGGTCTCCAAGTCGTTCGATGCCACCACCCTGCTCGGGATCTTTGTCGATTTCGGCGTGGTCTCCATTCTGGTGGTCGATGGGGTCGGCACCGGCGCCTGGCAGAAGTTTGATCAGAATGCCTTTATCGTTGACCCCATCTGCAAGAAAGCCTGATCGGTATTGATGGGGCATCGGATGATGCATCCAGACAGAGATCTTTGCTGATGTGAAAAACCCGACACTCCTGGCCGGAATGTCGGGTTTTTTGTGGCCGCGATAAAGGGGGAGGCGGGTTGCCCGGTTGATCAGGCCAGCGCCAGTTGCTGACTGCGGGCGCGCCACAGCCGCTCGTGGAAGAAGAACACCACGGTGTTGATGGCCGGTTCGATCATCGCCATCACGCCGCCGGTGAGCAGCTCGCCGCTCAGCAGGAAGGCCACTCCGAAGGCCACCGAGAAGTGGACCACCGCGAAGCTGCTGGTCTTGGCCTGCAGGCTGTGATTTGGTTTGAGTTTGTGCCAGCCAAGGTCATGAAAGTAGAAGGCGATTGTGTTGACGGCGGGCTCGATCAGGGCGATCAGGCTGGCGGTCAGCAGCTCACCGGTCAGCAGGTAAGCCACGGTAAAGGCGACACCGAAGTGCAGGATGGCAAAGCTGATGGTCTTTTTCATGATGGCGGCTCCCTCTGTTGATGCTGAGAGTATCCGCCGAAATGAGATTAAATGAAAACTATTCTCATCAATTGCCGAAATAGAGAGAACCTATCAACGGGCGAGTTGTTGGTGCGGTTCAGAGGTTGCCAATCGCAGCCAAGGCGATAAAGTACAGGTTCTTCACACTTGCCCATGAAAAAGGATCTTTCATGAATATCAATGCCACCCTGCTTGGCCAGTTCATTGCGTTGTTGATGGTCATCGTCGGCGTCATCGCCTGGCGACTGGCGCGCCGCAAGAGCGAGCATCCGGCGCTGGTCACCCTTATCTGCTCCCTGCTCTGCCTGTTTCCGCCCTTTGGCCTGCTGGCCCTGTTGCTGGTTGCGCTGAAACAGGATCTGCCCGCCCGCTCATAGGACGCGCAGGTTCAGGCTGCCGCACACACCGGCTGCACCAAAAGAAAAAGCCCCGTGATGGGGCTTTTGCTTTTGAATTCGGTGAGCGCAGCGGGGGCGGGGATTAATCCTCGGCCTTGTTGAGCCACTCCACCTTGTACTGGGCGCCGGCACCCTGCGCCAGCTTGGCGCACAGCGGTTTGAGGAAGGCTTCGATCTGCTCGTCCAGCATCCAGGGGGGGCTGAGAAGACCTTGGACACTCATTTTTGGGCTCTGGCTATGCTACGCCTTGCTCAAAGAGGTGGGTGTCCCAGATTTGCCTTGCCTGTCCCTCTTGAAGCGTTTGTTATATGCCTAACTGCAATTAGCTACGATATGATCAATTTTTTTAACAACCTTACTCCATTGAGATGATGTAAACTCTTGCTCTTCTAATTCAGTTAGAAATTTTTCGAACTCCTTTTCTAGCTGATTTAGAAACTTTGTTGCGTGAATTACCTTCGTATCTGCGCAAACAATCGGTAACGAGAAATCTCTGCGAATACGCCACCCTCCAGTAGTTTCCGCTTGATGCAGAATACCGCAGCGAATGTGTTTATAAAAATCCGCTCCAAGTCCGGTAAAATCAGTCAAATAATGTGACGTGGAAAAGAACTCTTCGAAAATCACTCTCCCCCACCCATTAGTTTTCTTCCATCCACGTTTTAGTGAAATTAGAGATTCAATAACTAAGTACGAGACTGCCATTATGCTAAATCGGTGCTTGAATTCGTTTTTCTTGAATGGTTCAAAATATCTTTCTGAATAGCGATGGCGTAGAACCGTGATAATTTGAGCCTTGTCTTGGCTATCTTTTAATTGTTGCCAATCCTCTGATGAAAAGGATGATGATAATTCAACTGACATAAAATCCTCATTACTAGAATGGCATATAACGCCTAAAACACCGGCGCAGCTTAGCTGCGTCCGAGTGAAGACCTTGGACACCCATCTTTTGGGCTTTGGCTATGCTGCGCCTTGCTCAAAAAGGTGGGTGTCCCAGATTTTGGCCTTAAACGCTTTGTTATAGCTATTTAAACTCTAAGGCACCATCTTCAACAAGCCCTTTGGTTTCATACTTTATTGTCTTTCCGCTTTTTATCACTGGATTAGTGTAGTACGACTTAATGTTGAGCACATCCAGTAAATTGACAACTTCCTGGTGGGGATGAGCATCTTTCGCTCTCCCAAATTTTCCATTCTTATGGCTAATAATTGCGACATCAGGATTTATACATTCAAGAATATATCTAGTTAGATTTTCTCTACTTCCATGGTGCGGAACTTTTAAAAATTTAGCAGCAATTGCATTCTCAAACCATGCAATTGGCGGCCTCGGATGCCAAAAATTATGTTCTTCATCAAGAATTCGATGAAACACACACTCATCAGCGTCACCAGTAAATAACCAATTTCCATTATCGTCAAAGCATTTAAATACAATGCTCGCTTGATTTGCAGTCAATGTTAAATGTGAAGTCGCGTAGTAACTTACTGACTCAATTGGGTTGCCAAGCAAACGTTTGCTTAAGCCAATGAAGAATCGATGGACAAATATTCTGGCTTGCGAAGAATACTCCTCATCATCAAACCCTTCAAAACTAAGTGGTGTACGGTAATTTTCTATATTGTCGATGTCTAAGTCAAAACCATACTCAGATAAAATAGTTAAAGCTTCTTGCAAGCTATCTCTCTCATCATCGATGAGCTCAGAACAGTAATGATATGGTGATTTCGGAGGGTTAAGCACAATCATATCTGAATCTAATTGATCACCGTGACTGACCAATTTCACATTTTGAATTTTCTTTATTTTCCGCCAATCAAGTGACCCAATACTTTGTGGTATCTTTTGCTTAATAAACTTAGCGATCTCCATAATCTCTGGTAAGTAATAAGGAATTGTTATACTTTCTATTGTCTTTTCTCTATAAAGCTTAGGAAAACCACCCACATGATCTTTATGAGAATGAGTCAACAATACATGGTAGTTATTCGATTTTAGTCTATCAGACACTTTTGCTTTTTGTGGACCTAAGTCTACTAATAGCGGAACTAAATTAAATCTACTCGGCTGCTTCCTCTTAATCAGGAACGAATCACCTTGGCCAACATCAAACACTTCTACTTTCATTGATTCCACCATAACTAAAAAATCGCTATAACAGTGATTAGATAACAGGCAGCACTAATCCGATAGCAGAGCCTTCCATATAACTCCGCTCTATCCTGATTTTTGCCATGAAAACATTAAAATATTACTTGTCTACTCCTGATGGCTTAATGTATTCGCTTGACTTCCTCTTTTTGCGTCACCGTTACTACTGTATGAAAAAACAGAGCTTAGCGTGGTCTTGGAAAGTGCCGCCAAAGCACGCCTGCATGAACAGGTCAGAAATAAACATAAGGCTGTCACCATGTTGAGTCGGTAGTGGTGGGCAACTCTCGTTTATCCATCCCATCCAATCCTGCATGGCTACCGCCCCTGAATTTCAGCCTCCAGTCTGCTGCCTTTAATCAACGGGGTGTAGCTGGCATGGCTCATGGGGTGACTCCAACGAGGTGTGTGTTGCCAATCGGGTATATTAGCGGCGGGTAGATGGAGGGAAAGGGCCAGATGGCCGATTTCTGATCTGGATCGACTAATTAGTCAATAACGACTGTTCTGGTGTGCAGGCGGGATGCGTGGCCGCCATTGGTGAGGAAACAGTTAGTCGGGAAAAGGGTTGGTGGGTAAAGCGGTTGCGGGTAAAAAACAAGAAGCCCCTAAACGGGGCTTCTCTTTGCTGGCCATGCCGCCACTGTGAACTGCTGGGCTGGCCGACTCGCTGGCGCCTTGACCGGGCGCCAGAGCAGGCTGGTGCAGGTTTACTCTTCGGCCTTGTTGAGCCACTCCACCTTGTACTGGGCGCCTGCACCCTGTGCCAGCTTGGCACACAGAGGTTTGAGGAAGGCTTCAATCTGCTCGTCCAGCATCCAGGGGGGGCTCACTATCAGCATGCCTGAGCCGTTCATGCCCCAGTCGGTAGTCTGGCCGGCCACTTCCAGCTCGGCCACCAGCACGTTGCCGAAGTTTTCGCGCTTGATGGCGCGCAGCATGTCGCGGGATTTGTCCGCCTCCTGCCCGAGGATGGGATACCAGAGGGCGTAGATGCCGGTGGCCCAGCGCTTCTGCGCTTTTTTCAGGGTATCGACCACGGCGAAGTAATCTTCTTTGAGCTCATAGGGCGGGTCGATCAGCACCAGCCCGCGGCGCGGGGTGGGCGGCAGCAGGGCGATCAGCCCCTCGAAGCCGTCACGGTGGTGCACGGCGACGCGAGGGTCGTAACCCATGTTGGCGCGCAGATCGTCCACTTCGTTGTTGTGCAGCTCCATCAGCGCCAGCTTGTCCTGCTCGCGGGTAAGGCGACGGGAGAGCTCTGGCGAGCCGGGGTAGTAGTGCAGCTCACCGTTCTGGTTCATCTCTTCGATGACGCCGAGATAGGGGGCCATGGCAGACCACTGGGCCCGCTCGTCCCACAGGCGGCCGATGCCATCGGCATACTCGGCCTTCTTCTGGGACCAGTCGCCGCGCAGGTCGTAGAGACCGCCACCGGCATGGGTGTCCAGCACGATGAAGGGTTTCTCCTTCTTCTTGAGGGACTCGATGATCAGGGCCTGAACGGCGTGTTTCAGCACGTCGGCATGGTTGCCGGCGTGAAAGGCGTGGCGGTAGCTCAGCATATTAGATCTCTGAGGGGGCCCTGCTGGGCACCCAGTAACGATAGATAGTTCAACAAATTGCGGCTGTTGCCGCGAAACAGGGAGAGGCTGCGCAGGGTCTGCAACAGGACGCCCTGTTGCAGCCGCTCCAGCTCCAGCTCGTGGGCCAGCATCGACTGATACTGCTGCTCGTCGAGTCGCGTCTTGGCGCTCTGGCGCAGGGCGCGCCACGGGGTCAGCACCGCCTCGGTCTGCACCAGCGCCGGTTGCAGGTCGGTGAGATCGACCACGATGCCGAGTTGATCGAGCCGGTGCAGCAGCAGCGCCAGATTGACGTTGCCCCCCTGCTCCTGCACGGTGAGCCAATCCTGGCTGCGCTCACCATAGACCTTGCCGCTCCAGTGCCAGAAGCCGATCGGCGTCGGCAATTCGTGGATCGAGACCCGCTCGCTGACCATCAGCTGTTCGTCACGCAAAGAAGGCTTGCTCCATGGTTTCCAGCTCTTCGGAGAGGCTCATCCACTCCAGCTCCACCTCTTCCAGCTGCTCCTTGAGGGGGCCCTGGGATTTGAGCAGTTCGGAGAGCTTGGTTTTAGCACTCTCTTCATAGATAGCGGGGTCGGCCAGCTGGCTCTCGATGTCGGCCAGCTTGCCCTGCAGCTTCTCCATGCTCGCTTCGAGCTTTTCCAGCTTCTGGCGCAGGGGACGGGTTTGCTGGCGGAATTCCGCCTCGCGCCGCTTCTGATCCTTGCGCGCCACCGCCGAGTTGGCAGAGACGGGGCCATCGGCCGGTTTGGCGTTGGCCTCTTTCTCCTGCTCGCCGAGCCACTTGTGGTAGTCGTCCAGATCGCCGTCGAACGGCTCGACCCGGCCACCGTGCACCAGATAGAAGTCATCTGTGGTGGTGCGCAGCAGGTGACGGTCGTGAGAGACCACTACCATGGCCCCTTCGAAGCCTTGCAGCGCCATGGTCAGGGCGTGGCGCATCTCCAGATCCAGGTGGTTGGTCGGTTCATCCAGCAGCAGGAGGTTCGGCTTTTGCCAGGTGATCAGCGCCAGCACCAGCCGCGCCTTTTCGCCGCCGGAGAAGGGGGCCACCTTGTCGAGCGCCTTGTCTCCGTGAAAACCGAAGCTGCCCAGATAGTTGCGCAGCTCCTGCTCGGTCTTGTCCGGCGCGAGGCGGGCCAGATGATCGAGCGGGGAATCGTCGAGACGCAGGGTCTCCAGCTGATGCTGGGCGAAGTAGCCGATGCTCACCCCGGCGCTCACTTCGAGCTTGCCGGAGAGCGGCGGGTTGGAGCCCGACAGCATCTTGATAAAGGTGGACTTACCGGCGCCGTTGCGACCGAGCAGACCGATGCGCGAGCCCGGTACCAGATTGAGTTTGATCTTCTCCAGGATCACCTTGTCACCGTAACCGGCAGAGAGGTTCTCCATGGCGATCAGCGGGGTCGGCAGGGCCGACGGCTCGCGAAACTCGAAGCTGAATTCGGAATCGGCGTGGGCGGGCAGGATCTTCTCCATCCGCTCCATGGCTTTCAGGCGGCTCTGGGCCTGACGGGCCTTGGAGGCCTTGTAGCGGAAGCGATCCACATACGCCTGCATGTGGGACATCTCCCGCTGCTGCTTCTCGTACATCGACTGCTGCTGGGCCAGATGTTCGGCGCGCTGCAGTTCGAAGTCGGAGTAGCCGCCGGTGTATTCGTTGAGCTTGCCGTTCTCGATATGGATGATGCGGCTGATGACAGAATCGAGGAAATCGCGGTCGTGAGAGATGAGCACCAGCGTGCCCTGATAGCCCTTGAGCCACTTCTCCAGCCAGATCACCGCATCGAGATCCAGGTGGTTGGTCGGTTCATCGAGCAGCAGCAGATCGGAGCGGCAGAGCAGCGCCTGAGCGAGGTTGAGGCGCATGCGCCAGCCACCGGAGAAGCTGCGCACCGGTGAGCTCAGCTGCTCGTCGCTGAAACCGAGGCCGTGCAGCAGCTCGGCGGCGCGGGCGCGGATGCTGTAGGCGCCGATGGTATCGAGGCGACCGTGCAGCTCGGCCACCAGCAGACCATTGTCATCCTGCTCGGCTTGCACCAGCTGGGCCTCCAGCGAGCGGAACTCCTTGTCGCCGTCGATCACGTAGTCGAGGGCGGAGCAGTCCAGCGCTGGGGTCTCCTGCGCGACGCCTGCAATCTGCCAGCCAGCGGGCAGGCTGAAGGTGCCGCTGTCGATGGCCAGCTCGCCCCGTACCAGTGCAAAAAAGGTGGACTTGCCACAGCCGTTTTTGCCCACCAGACCCACTTTGTGGCCGGGGTGAATGGTGGCGGAGGCGTTGTCCAGCAGCTTGCGGCCGCCGCGGATCAGTTCGATTTGACTGGCAACTATCATGGGTGGGATCTGCTTGCTCAAAATGGAGGAGAAAAACTGGCGCGGATCTTACGTGAAATGACGCTGATTTGCACTGTAGCGAAGGGCTGGCTACTGGCTGGCGCTGCAAAAACATGCCATAACAGAGAAACCAGTTTGGTTACGGGAGGTTAGCATGCATATCAGGGATATTATGACGACCCGGGTCGCCACCGTTTCAATGGATGATCGACTCAGTGTCATCAAGGATATCTTCGAGCAGGCACACTTTCGCCACCTGTTGGTACTGGAGGAGGGTGAGCTGGTCGGGGTCATCTCGGATCGGGATCTGTTCCGTGCCATCAGCCCCTATCTCGACTCCGAAGCCGAGATGAGCCGCGATACCGAAACCCTCACCAAGCGGGCCCATCAGATCATGAGCCGCCAACCCGTTACCATTGCCCCCCATCTCACCGTGCGCGACGGCGTCAAGCTGATGCTGGAGAAGGGGGTCTCCTGCCTGCCGGTGCTGGAGAATGGCGCCCTGGTCGGCATCATCAGCTGGAAGGATTTTCTCAAGGCGGCGCTGGAGAGTGACGCGCTGGTTTGAGCCCAACGCTTATCGCCACTAGCTGATAGAGAACCAATATAGAGAGAGGGGAGCCAAGGCTCCCCTCTCTCTATGTTGGCTTTGCCGACAATGCCGGTTTGCACGCCGCTAGCATCATCATGGCTCGGGCTGCCCTGCGACAAGACAGGAGGGGCCGCTGCCGGAGAGGTGCGGCTGAAGATGAGTGCGGATCTCTTGCAGGGTGCGCTGGTACTGCTGGGCATGTTGATCGAGAAATGCGGGGCTGTGCTTGAGGCGCCGCTCCAGGGTATCGACCAGCAGCGCCACCTTGGGGGCCGCCATACCCGCTGGCCAGCAGTGTTGCAGCAGCTCCAGCAGTTGCCAGGCATCGCCGGGCAGGGCGGGGAACTCCTCCAGCAGCTGCAAGCCCGCTTGCAGGGCTGTCTGATATTGGCTGGCCTGCATCGCCTTGTGGCGCAGCTGGCGCAGTTCGCTCAGCCGTTGTTCTCTCGCCGTCAGACGCTGGCCCAGCTCGGCCACCAGATGGTGGAACAGCTGGCGGGTGAGCGGGTGGGGCGCCACCCTGACGCGGTATTGAGTCAGCTGGGTCAGGTAGCGCTGGGCGTGGTGGGGCAAACCGCAGAACTGGCTGACAGCAAAGCCGAGCAGCAGGGTGAGGTGGTTGTCGCTCCCCTCATCCGGCTGGTGGTGGGCAATCAGGATCAGCGCTTCGTCGAAGCGGTAATCCAGCCCCAGCATCAACGCCTGCAGCAGCTCATATTCGTGGGGCTGCAGGTGGACGGTGCGCTTGAGATGCTCCCACTCCTGTTGCAGGGAGCGGATCCGGTTGCTGGAGGGGGCGTGCCACAGCACCGCCAGACTGGCATTGAGCATGAAGCTGTCGATGGCGAGCCGGACGCGCTGCTCGCCGAAGTGGCGCAGGGTCAGGCTGTTGGCCTGCTCCAGCACCTTCTCCTCATCTTGCAGCACCAGCCCGAGCAACATCGCCAGCTGATGCCAGCGCGGCTGATGGGGGCGGATCTGCAGCAGCTCTCCCATGGTCTCCCAGGCCGCCAGCCAGTAATGCTGATGCAGCTGGCTGGCGAGTTGCAGCTCCAGCCGGGTGGCCATCGAGACGCTGGCTTGATGGCGCTGCAAGTCGGTCCGGGCGCTCTGCAATTTGCCGAGCCCCAGCATGGCGTAGAAGAGCCCGGCCCTTGGCCAGCTCGCCTGATACTCGTTGGCACAGAGGGCATAGTGCTGGGCGGCGGTGACCCGCTCGGTCGATTGCAGCAGCAGGTAGCCCTTGAGTCGATCCAGCCAGGGGGTCAGCGAGCGATTCTCCCGTTGAAACAGCAGGTCTTCACAGAGGGCGGTAGCCAGTTGCCACTCCCGCAGCAGAATGGGGGCGGCCAGCGTACGGGTCAGGTTGCTTAACTTCACCAGCTGGCCGAGCACCGCGGTGAGCTGTTGGGTCATGAAGGGAAGAGCCAGATAGAGGGAGAAGTAGAGATCCGAGGGGAGAAACTCCTGCTCATTCTGATCGGCATCGAGCAGCAGCAATACGCAACCGGGTTGCAGCAGGCCGAGATAGTGCGCTTCGTGCAGCAGCCGGGCTCCGTCAAGATCCTGCTGCTTGTCCTGCTGACAGATGATGGCGTCGAAGGCGTGCTGTTGCAGCAGGGCTAGCAGGCCGCTGCGCTCGTGGTTTGGATGGCTGTGGTAGTGGATCCGGTCGGCGGGCACCCCCTGTTCGGTCAGTTCCCGGGTGATGGCGCTACGGAGCAGGGGATCCTCTTCGAGCAGCAGTATCGTCATGCAGGTACTTCCTGTGAGCAAACCATTTGGTTGATTATGGTAGACCCAAGAGGAACATAGGCACAGCACTCGCTGAGTGAAAAGCTGACAGTAGCCAGCAGGGTGCTGGAGGGCGCACTATGGGCTGTTATTTCAATCGGTTATGCCATCTATCAGGGCTGCAACCTGTTATTGTCGAGGGCGGATCTGCGCCCCGAAGGGGCAGTCGCTCTGGCGGATCAGCCGCGACCCCTTGCCCGGTTCCCCCTGCCAGCTTAATTCCAGTTTGCCGAGGCGGCCCAGATGGCGCAGCTCGAACTCGTAGCGCTGGCAGAGGTTGTCCTGGGGCAGACTCGCCATCCCTGCAGGCAGACGATATTGATAGCGCAGGATTGGCCCATCCTCCAGCTTGCTGGCCACCGGCACCAGCCCCTCTGGGGTGGGCTGCGGTGCCCCGAGTGCGCGGCGCAAACTGAGCGGCGCATCGATCGCCTTTTGATAGTGCAGGCCGTTCATCGCCGCCAGCTCCTCTTCCAGTCGTTGCAACTCCCCTTCCAGTCCATTGATAGCGGCCCCCAGCTGCTGGTGGGTCGTTGACGAGGCGCAGCCGCCCAGCAACAGGGTGGCAAACAGCAGGGCGGCTCTGATGGGGGGCACGGCATCTCCTTGGCAATGACGATGAAGCGTGAAGGTCAGGTCGGCTGGCCCTGACTATAGCAGGGGATTGCTGGGGGGCGTCCCCTGCAGCAGTTGGGCCAGACGGGCCAGCCCTTCGCCGACCCGGGCGTCGGTGGCGGGTTGGCTCAGGCTCAGACGCACCCCTTGCGGAGCGGCAAACTGACCGGCGGCGAAGTGTTCCCCGCTCGCCACGCCAACGTCAAGGGCGTCGGCGGCGGCAGCAAACTGCTGGCTGCGCCAGGGCTCAGGCAGCGGTAGCCAGGCGTGCATGCTGCCCGGCTGCCAGCGGGCGGCGGGCAGCAGGTGGCGCAGCAGTTCACCACGGCGCTTTAGGATCTCTCGCTGCTGCTCGACCAGCGGCATGATCTGGCGCTGACTGACCATTTTGCAGGCGAGCTCGATCAGCAGCGGGCTCACCATCCAGCTCGACAGCCGCATGCTCTGGGCGAAGGCGCTGCGCAGGGTGGGGGGCGTCAGCACGAAGCCCACCCGCAGGCCGCCGCAGGCGATCTTGGCCAGACTACCCAGATAGATGACCCGCTCCGGCGCCAGATTGACCAGAGGGATCACCGGTTGCTGGGGCAGCAGGCCGTTGACGTCATCCTCGATGATCAGCAGGTCGTGGCGATGGGCGATGGCGACGATGGCCTCCCGCCGCGCCAGACTCATGATGGCGGTGGTGGGGTTTTGCAGGGTCGGGGTGAGGTAGAGCAGCTTGGCCCGGCGGGTGCGGCAGGCTGCGTCCAGCGCCTCGGGCAGCAGCCCCTCCTCGTCCATCGCGAGCCCCACCACCTGATTTTTCAGCTGGCGGGCATTGCCCAGCATACCGGGGTAGCTCAGCCCCTCGCACAGGATGGTTTCCCCCACGCAGCCGGTCGCCAGCAGCGCCAGCATGATGCCGTGCTGGGCGCCGTGGCTGAACAGCAGGCGATCCTCACTGCAGGCCACCCCTTGCTCCGCCAACCAGTTGACGAACTGCTGGCGCTGATCCGGTCGTCCCGCCTCCTGGTCGTAGCCGAGCAGGGCGTTGAGATCCCCGTCCGCCACTTCCCCCAACATGGGGCGAATGATGGCCGCCCGATCCAGCTGCACCGGCAGGTTTTGCCACAGCTCGATGCGGTGCCCCTCCTCCTGGCGGATCACCCACTCATTGGCGGGATCCGTGTTCGCTCCCTTGACCCAGGTGCCGTGACCCACCCGGGCGGCCAGCAGGCCGCGCCGCTCCGCCTCGCTGTAGGCGCGGGTGACTGTGCCTACAGTGACACCCAGACGATCCGCCAGGGATCGGTGGGTGGGCAATCGGGTCTGCGGTGGCAGCTCGCCATTCGCGATCCCCTGTTCGATCGCTTTGACCAACTTGAGGTAGAGGGGGCCATCGAAGGCTGCAAGGTCGGGTGCCCAGATTGTCATGGTGACAATAAATCCATTGATCCAAATTTGTTGTCAATATAGCGTGAATTTCAACCTGATAACAATCAAATAGCACACATTGTATCGATACAATGTGGCGGATAAGGAGTCACAATATGACGATGGAGTGGTATGTCACCCTGTTCGGTTTTGCCGTACTCACCTGCGGTACGCCGGGGCCCAACAACCTGATGCTGACGGCCTCCGGCGCCAACTTCGGGGTGCGCCGCACCCTGCCACATCTGCTTGGGGTAGGGTTGGGGCAGCCGGTGTTGCAACTGGTGCTGGCGCTGGGGCTCTATCCGCTGTTCGAGCGCTGGCCCTTGTTGCGCCTCGGTTTGCAGATCTTCGGCAGCCTGTATCTGCTGTGGCTCGCCTGGCGTATCGCGGTGGCCGGGGCGCCGGGGGATCCGGCCCGGAGCGCCCGTCCGCTAACCATGCTGGAGGGGCTGGGCTTTCAGTTCCTCAATCCCAAGGCGTGGATGATGGGTATCTCTGCCATCAGTCTGTTCAGCCTGCCCGGAGCCAGTTACTGGCCGAGTCAGCTGGCGGTGATGACAGTGTTTGTGCTGGTAGCGCTGCCGGTCTGCTTTGTCTGGGTGCTGTTCGGTCATCAGTTGAGCAACTGGATCAGCTCGGATCGGGGCTGGCGGCGGCTCAACGGATCCCTCGGTCTGCTGACGGCGCTCTGCGTGGTGATGCTCTGGTATTGAGTCGTGCTGCGCTGATGGGCGAGGGGCCGAGAAAGAGACATTTCTGACTTGTCGCCACGGGGTTGGCTCTGCATATTAGAAGGCTTTCCCCATAACGGGCGCGTTGCATCGACAAGAGGTTGAGATGGATCTGAACTGGTTACTGCCCCTGGCGGGGTTTGCTCTGGTTACCTGCGGCACGCCGGGGCCCAACAATATGTTGCTCACCAGCGCCGGGGCGGCACAGGGGTTTCGCCGCACGATTCCCCTGCTGGTGGGGGTGGTGGGGGGGATCAATCTGATGATCCTCGCCACCGCGCTGGGGCTTGGCGTGGTGTTCGAGAAGGTGCCGCTGCTGCACGATGGCCTCAAGCTTATCGGTTCGGCCTATCTGCTCTGGCTGGCGTGGAAGGTGGCGACCGCCAGCGGCCCGGCCGAGGGCAACCGTCCACTCATTCCCGCTCATCAGGGGGCCATGCTGCAACTGCTTAATCCCAAGGCATGGATGATGGCGCTCTCTGCCATCAGCGGTTTCACTCTGGCGGGGGAGGCTTACTGGCCCTCTGCGCTCTGGGTGTTGGTGATCTTCTTTATTACCGGCCTTTACACCGGGGCGTTCTGGGTGTTGTTTGGTGCCCAGGTGCGGCAAATCATTCGCACTGCCCGGGGCTGGCGGCGTTTCAACCTCGGCATGGGGCTGGCGACGGCCGCCTGTGTCGGGATGATCTGGATTTAGCCCGGGGTTGACCCGGGCCTTTACCGGCTGTCTTGTTGGCCCTGCGGGGCCTTTTTTATCTCGCCCGCGTGACCTTGCCTGCAAGGTAGCGTGGTTCTGCCCTCCCTTGGGATGAAAGGAGTTCCTATGAAATGTATCGGTCTGCTGGGTGGCATGAGCTGGGAGTCTACCGTCAGTTACTATCAGGCGCTCAACCGCGGGGTGCGGGCCAAGCTCGGCGGCTTGCACTCGGCGCGGGTGCTGCTCAATAGCGTTGATTTTGCCGTTATCGAGCGGCTGCAGCATGCCGGTGACTGGCCCGCCACTGCCCGCCTGTTGGCGGCCGAGGCGCGCAAACTGCAGGATGGCGGCGCCGATTTCTTGCTGATCGGCACCAACACCATGCACAAGGTGGCGCCCGAGATTGAGGCCGCCATCGATATCCCGCTGCTCCATATCGCCGATGCCACCGCAGCCAAATTGCAGGCGGACGGGATAACCCGGGTCGGCCTGCTCGGCACCCGCTTCACCATGGAGCAGGATTTTTACAAGGGGCGCCTGCAGGAGAAGTTCGGGCTGGATGTACTGGTGCCCGATGAGGCCGGGCGGGAGCGGGCACACAGGATCATCTATGACGAGCTCTGTCTGGGGGAGATCCGTGAATCATCGCGGGCCGAGTATCTGGCCATTATCGAGGGGCTGGCGGCCGCGGGTGCCGAGGCGGTGATCCTTGGCTGCACCGAGATTGCCCTGCTGGTGGGGGATGCCCGGGCGGCGGTGCCGCTCTACGACACCACTGCCATCCATGCCGAAGCGGCGGTCGCGCTGGCACTGGCATCCGATTAATAAACTGGTCAGATCTCACTATTCATGCTTGTCTCATACCCCTTGCCATAAAAGCGTGTAAAATTGCGCCCTGAATTTTCCCCGGCCAACGCGGGTTGGCTGCGGTTTCCTAGCATGCAAGGCTGACATTGTGACTGAAGTAGATAGATTCGCGGATATTCGCCCCTACCGCGATGAAGAAGTGCCGGCAGCCATCGAACGGCTGATCCAGGATGATGAATTTATCGGCGCCATCGCCAAGTATCGTTTCGGTTCCCTGATGAGCTGGCTGGGCTGGGCCATTCGCCCGCTGATCCGCCTGTTCCTGCGCCGCAAATGGTCAAAAGTGACCACAGTGCATCAGGTCCAGATGGGGGTCACCCGGTACATGTCCCGCATGATCGCCACCTCCACCAAGGGGGTGACCTTCTCCGGGATCGAGCATCTGAAGAAAGAGCAGGGCTATCTGTTTGTCTCCAACCACAGAGACATCGCTATGGATCCGGCGTTCGTCAACTGGGGGCTGCACACCCACGGTTTCGATACCGTGCGCATCGCCATCGGTGACAACCTGCTGCGCAAACCCTGTGCCACCGAGCTGATGAAGCTCAACAAGAGCTTTATCGTCAAACGCTCCGCCAAGGGGCCGCGAGAGATGATGAAGGCGCTCGGCGAGCTGTCTGCCTATATTGGCAGCTCGGTCCACGAAGGTCACTCCATCTGGATCGCCCAGAAGGAAGGGCGCGCCAAGAATGGTGATGACAAGACAGATCCCGCCATCCTCAAGATGTTCTACGTCGACGGCAAGAAGCAGAAGATCGACTTCGTCGACTACATGCGCAGCCTCAATATCGTGCCGGTCAGCATCAGCTACGAGCTGGACCCTACCGACAAGGCGAAGGCGCGCGAGCTCTACGAGAAATCGGTCAACGGCAGCTACGAGAAGGGCGAGTTCGAGGATATCGAGAGTATCGTCGCCGGTATCGTCGGCATGAAGGGGCGGGTACACGTCTCCTTCGGCGCGCCGATCACCGAGGGCTTCAGCGATCCGGACGAACTGGCCGCGCTGATCGACAAGGCGATCTGGAGCAGTTACCACCTATTCCCCAGTAACTATCTGGCGGCCGATGTTTCCGGCAAGGCCAATACCATCGAGCAGGCAGCCTTCCTGACCCGTCAGTCAGAGGTGCCGGAAGAGCACAAGGCGATCTGGCGGGCCATGTACGCCAAACCGGTGGAAAATGCCCAAAAGGCTTGAATGAAACCGGTAGCTAAACGGTTTTGCGAAAAAAACGGGCGCTGATGCGCCCGTTTTTGCGTCTGGTCAAAGTCGAGGGGGAAAGGGTGGTGAATAATATGGTTTCAGCTGGTACGATCACTATGAAAATGGGATTATGTCTCTTGGCAAGGTACTGACGAGTGTGTAACAGTGCCCATATAGCTGAACATGAGCAAAAGCTCTAAACCGGTTTGCACGGATTGCAGACGGCATTATTGAAGGACCTGTCACAGGTCCTTTTTCATTGGCTGGCAAAGATGCCGCCCAGATATACCTAACAGGAAACAGACGCCATGATCACCGGTAGCCTGAACACCCTGCAGCGGACGCCGCTGCCCGCCCCGCTGGCCAGCATCATGGCCGAGGTGGTGAAGAGCGTGGCTCACTGGGGTGACGCTCCGCTCGGCAAGACCGAGATCGATGGCCTCAACCTGTTCTGTCTGGTGAGCGAGGATCTGACCGAGCCAGCCGCGGATCGCCGTGGCGAATTCCATCAGCAGTATCTCGATATCCAGTTGCTGCTGCGCGGTGACGAGTGGATAGGTGTGGGCCCCCACGACTACGTGAGCGACGGCGCCGACCATCCCCATCCCGACCTCTGGTTTGTCGATGACGAGCAGACCAGCTATCTGGCGCTGCAACCTGGCGATTTCGCCATCTTCTGGCCGGGCGAGCTGCACCGCCCGCTCTGTACCTTCAATCAGCCCGCCAAGGTGAAGAAGCTGGTGGTCAAGGTACACAAGGATCTGCTGGCTATTGCCTGAGCACTCCCATTGAGGCGAGCCCTGCGCAGCTGATGCGTTGAGACTCGCAAGCATTGAAACCAGTGATACGCACCACAAGTTGCGATGACTCTTTCAAGAGCAAGAATTGAAAAATTGGACGCACCCTCCTGCGACCATAAGCCCCCGGCAGGGGAATCCCATCCTCTTTTGGATGACACGACACTGTCGGCATAAAGCCGAAGCACAGGAAGATGTAGAAAATGAGCAAGTTGGTATTGATCCTTAACTGCGGTAGCTCTTCCCTGAAATTTGCCGTAATGGACGCCGAAACAGGTGAGGACATGCTGTCCGGCCTGGCCGAATGCTTCAATCTGGATGATGCACGTATCAAATGGAAACTCCACGGGGTCAAGGGCGAAGCCATGCTGGGAGCGGGTGCCGCTCACCAGGAGGCCCTCGACCATATCGTGGGTCACATCCTGCCGCAGGATCCGACTCTTGCCGAGCAACTGGTGGCCATCGGTCACCGTATCGTACACGGTGGCGAGCAGTTCTCCCGCTCCGTGCGTATCGATGACGGCGTGATCGCCGGTATCGAAGCCGCCATTCCGTTCGCCCCGCTGCACAACCCGGCGCACCTCATCGGTATTCGCGCCGCGCTGAAAGTGTTCCCGCAGCTGTCCGAGAAGAACGTGGCCGTCTTCGACACAGCCTTCCACCAGACCCTGCCGCAAGAGGCCTACCTCTATGCGCTGCCGCACAAGCTCTACCGCGAACACGGCATCCGTCGTTACGGTGCCCACGGTACTTCTCACCGCTACATCGCGGAAGAAGCGGCAAAAGAGCTGGGCAAGCCGTTGAATGAGCTGAACATCATCAACTGCCACCTGGGTAACGGTGCCTCTGTCTGCGCCATCAAGAACGGCGAATCCGTTGACACCTCCATGGGTCTGACTCCGCTGGAAGGTCTGGCGATGGGTACCCGCTCCGGTGATATCGATCCGGCCGTGGTCTTCTTTATGCACGACCAGCTCGGTTACAGCGTTGAGCAGATCAACCACACCCTGACCCGTGAGTCCGGTCTGTTGGGGATGACCGAAGCGAGCAGCGATTGCCGCTACGTCACCACCAACTACGCCACCGACGCCGGTGCCAAGCGTGCGCTGGATGTCTTCACCTACCGTGTGGCCAAGTATGTCGGCGCCTATGCCGCTGCGATGGACGGTCGTCTGGACGCCGTGGTCTTCACCGGTGGTATCGGTGAGAACGCCGCCATGGTGCGCGAGATGGTGCTGAACCGTCTGGCGCTGTTCGGCTTCAAGGTGGACAAAGAGGCCAACAACGTCGCGGTACTGGGTGGCGAAGGTCGTATCACCACCGCCGACAGCCGTTGCGCCATGGTGATCCCGACCAACGAAGAGTTGGTCATCGCTCGCGATGCCCTGAGCCTGGTCTGCTAAGTCAGCCTTGCTCTGAAACAACGCCCGGCCTGTGCCGGGCGTTGTCATTTCTGGCGTACGCCGATTTGACATGGGGGAGGGGAGCGGTACCCTGACCACCACTGTTTTTGCAGCCAGCGGGCTGCCCGGTTCGGGAGAGAGCAATGAAAGAGGCGTTTTTTAACTGGTTGTCGGGCCTTGGGGTGGAAGTGACCAGCATGATGGCGCTGGTGATCGCGCTGGGCTTTATCGTCATCACCTCGTTGCTGCTGCACATGGCGCTGCACCGGGTGTTGCTGGTCCGGCTGGTGGGGATCCTCGGCAAGGCCAAGCAGGTGTGGCTGCCGCCCCAGCTGCAACAGCGCCTCTTCAACCGGCTCGCCTTCGTTTTGCAGGGGGCCGTGCTGCTCGGTCAGGCGGAGATCTGGCTGCCCCGTCAATCGGATAGCCTCAAGCTTATCGAAATGGTGGCCCAGCTCTGGATTTTGCTGTTCCTGTTGCTGGCCTTCTTCGCCCTGCTCGACTGCCTGTTGTCGGTGAGCCGTTACACCCGCCTTGGCCGGGATTTGCCCCTGCGCGGCATCTTCCAGGGGGCCAAGCTGGTAGGCAGCATTCTGGTGGGCATCCTGATGATCGCCCTGCTGCTCGGCAAGTCGCCGCTGTTCCTGTTCAGTGGTCTGGGCGCCATGACCGCAGTGCTGATGCTGGTGTTCAAGGACCCCATCCTCGGACTGGTGGCGGGGATCCAGCTCTCCGCCAACCGTATGCTGAGCGTCGGCGACTGGCTGCAGATGGACAAGTACGGTGCCGATGGCGAGGTGACCGACATCGGTCTCACCACGGTCAAGGTGTCGAACTGGGACAAGACCATCACCACCATTCCCACCTATGCCCTGATCTCCGACTCTTTCAAGAACTGGCAGGGGATGACCGAGTCGGGCGGCCGCCGCATCAAGCGCAGCGTCAATATCGACATGACCAGCGTGCGTTTTCTGAGGGCCGAGGAGCAGTTGCAGCTCAAGCAGGCCCAACTGCTGGCTCCCTATCTGAGCCGCAAGGAGCAGGAGCTGAGCGCTTACAACCAGCAGCTGAGCGATGCCCTGAGCTGTCCCATCAACGGTCGTCACCTCACCAACCTCGGCACCCTGCGCGCCTATCTGGATGCTTACCTGCGTGCCCACCCCGGCATTCGCAAAGACATGACCCTGATGGTGCGCCAGCTGGCACCCACGTCAGACGGTTTACCGCTGGAAATTTACTGCTTCACCGCGACTACCGCATGGGCCGATTACGAAGGGATCCAGGCCGATATTTTCGACCATATATTCGCCATCATTGAGCAATTTCATCTGCGGTTGCATCAATCTCCCACAGGTTACGATATGCGTGCCTGGCAACGGGGATAAACAGGGAAATGGGGCGGGTCGAGGACGCGGAAAAAACCGCATATTAATCATCGACCCGTCGCCACTTGTCAGTTGAAATTTACCGTGCAGAGGAGAAAAATGGCGGCCTTCTCTTCGCGCCCCTGATCCCCTCTTGATCAGCTGCCAGCCCAGAGACGTCACTTCAAGTCATCATCATGGGAAAGTTATGAAGCTCCTTCGCAATAGTGTGGCAACACTCTGCTACAGCCTGCTGCTGACCGCTGCGCCGGTTTTCGCTGTTGAATATGCTCTGCCTGCGGCGAACAGCCGTCTGGTAGGGGAAAATCTGGAATACGTGGTTCCGGCCGAAGAGAACGGCCAGCCGCTGGAGGCCATTGCGGCCAAATTCCAGCTGGGGCTGACCAACATGACCGAAGCCAACCCCGATGCGGATCCCCTGCTGGTACAGACCGGCGAGAAGCTGGTGATCCCCCAGCAACTGATCCTGCCGGATGCCCCTCGTGAAGGGATCGTGCTGAACGTGGCCGAGATGCGGCTCTACTACTACCCCAAGGGTAAAAAAGTGGTGGAAGTGCTGCCCATCGGCATCGGCCAGCTCGGCACCGACACCCCGGAAAACTGGGTGACCAGCGTGCAGCGCAAGAAAGCGGGCCCGACCTGGACCCCGACCGCCAAGATGCATGCCGAATATGCCGCCCGTGGCGAGAGCCTGCCTGCGGTATGGCCGGCCGGCCCAGACAACCCCATGGGTCTGTTTGCCCTCTACATCGGAAAGATGTACGCCATCCACGGTACCAACGCCAACTTCGGCATCGGCCTGCGGGTGAGCCACGGCTGTGTGCGTCTGCGCAACGACGACATCGCCTACCTGTTCAAGCAGGTACCGGTCGGTACTCGCGTCCAGTTCGTCAACCAGCCGATCAAGGCCTTTCTCGAGCCCAACGGTGTCCGCTATCTGGAAGTGCATCAGCCGCTGTCGCGCAGCGAAGAGGAGTTCAACTCCAAGCTGCCGGCACCGCTGCCGATGACCCCGGCGGTGACCCGCTTCATTGCCCACGCCGACAGCGACTCCCAGTTGGTGAAGCAGGCGCTGGAGCAGCGCAACGGCATGCCGATGGCGATCAACCGCTAACGGCAAATCCCCGTCATGACAAAGGGCGAACAGCATGCTGTTCGCCCTTTTTGTTTCTGCTAGGCTGACTCAGCTTTGCAGCAGATTTGCCTGCAGCTCGCTGCCAAGCTGATCGAGCAGCTGATAGCGCGCCTTGTAGCTGGCCCGCTTGCGGGAGGGGATCTCCTCCAGCGTCTTGCGGGGCACCTCCAGCGGCAGGCTCATCCAGAGTTCATCCTGCACGCAACCCTGATGCTCCCGCCACAAGCCGTCGAGGTCGAACTTGACCCGATCGGCGGTGCGCTTGCTGCTCTGATAGACGTGGCTTTGGGTGCGGATCCCGAGCAGGCTCTTGCACGCCAGCCCCCGGGCCAGCTCGGCGGCCATATAGACCAGCAGGGACATGGGGCGCAGCCCGCCGCACGCCTTGGTGACCAGCTTGATCTCCTCGCTCTGCCCCTTGCCGCCCTGCAGCGAGCAGATTTCGAGGGTCGGGTTCGGTGCGGGGCGCAGATTGAGGGCCATGTAATAGAGGGCCGCGTCACCCAGCTTGAGGGTCAGGCTCATCTCCCCCTCTTTGCCCATGTGGGTTTGGTAATCCAGTTGCAGGGTCAGCGGTGCCGTCAGCTTGTCGCTCTGCCACTGGGCCAGCAGCAGGCCGCGCCCGCTGTAGATTGCCAGTTGTTGCGCCTTGGGCAGCTGGCGAGCCAGCTGCTGGTAGTGGCCGCTGATAAGCCCGGCTCGCAGGCGCTTGCGGAGCCCCTTGTGGCGATAGGGGTGGATCGGCTTTTCCAGAATATCGGGGAAGCGGCTGATCGCCTGCGCCAGCAGCGGTTGCTCCTGCTGCTGGCGATAGAGGGCGCGGGCGCCGGGATTGAGCCAGAGACGCCCCACATACTTGGCCCGTCGGATGAGATGACCCGACTCCTCCACCGGGTGAAGGCGGCGGGCGAGGGTTCGCAGGTGTGACAGATGAGATGACATGGTGCCGACCTCTGACTGGTGTGATGAGACAGGGCGGGGAGTGTAGGAGCGGGGCGCTGGCTTGTAAAAAAATGGATAGTAACAAAATGTGAAAACATAACGCTCAGTAGCGACTGGCGCTGCGAGATGACCGTCACGGCCACGGTAGGAAATCTGGCGCCATCCTCTTGATGTGGCAGATGATTTGATGCGTAAAGGTTTTTATTGTGTTTTGTGTTTGTTAAAAGTGGTTGAGCTGGCGCGAACGGCTGATTAAGCTAGGCCGGTTTTTTAGGGATGAGCCCGTCACCAGAGCGGGCAGAAAATGACACAAAACGGAGTTTTGCATGACAGCTAGCACACCCATGTTAATCACCTTCCTGGTGTATATCCTCGGAATGGTGTTGATCGGCTTCGTCGCCTATCGCGCCACCCGCAACTTTGATGACTACATTCTGGGCGGCCGCCGGATGGGGAGCTGGGTCACCGCCCTCTCCGCCGGCGCCTCCGACATGAGCGGCTGGCTGCTGATGGGCCTGCCCGGCGCCGTCTTCGTCAGTGGCATCTCCGAGAGCTGGATTGCTATCGGTCTGGTCATCGGCGCCTACCTCAACTGGCGCTGGGTAGCGGGTCGCCTGCGGGTGCATACCGAGAAGAACCGCAACGCCCTGACCCTGCCGGACTATTTCACCTATCGCTTTGAAGATCACAGCAAGGTGCTGCGCATTCTCTCGGCGCTGGTGATCCTGCTCTTCTTCACCATCTATTGCGCCTCCGGCGTGGTGGCCGGCGCCCGTCTGTTCGAGAGCACCTTCGGCATGGATTACAACACAGCCCTCTGGGTCGGTGCCGCTGCCACTATCACCTACACCTTCTTCGGCGGCTTCCTCGCGGTGAGCTGGACCGATACGGTGCAGGCGACCCTGATGATTTTCGCCCTGATCCTGACCCCGGTCTTCGTCATCATCGCAGTCGGCGGGGTGGACAGCGCCATGATCGAGGTGGCCGCCAAGAGCGCCACCAACCTCGACATGTTCAAGAATCTGGATGTGATCGCCATTGTCTCGCTGATGGCCTGGGGCCTTGGTTACTTCGGTCAGCCCCATATTCTGGCCCGTTTCATGGCGGCGGATTCCCACCACTCCATGGCCAATGCCCGTCGCATCAGCATGACCTGGATGGTGTTCTGCCTCGCAGGCGCGGTGGCCATCGGCTTCTTCGGGCTGGCCTATTTCGCCCGCTTCCCGGAAGTGGCGGCTGGGGTGACCGGCAACCCGGAGCGGGTCTTTATCGAGCTATCCAAAATCCTGTTCAACCCCTGGATCGCCGGTGTGCTGCTCTCAGCCATTCTGGCGGCGGTGATGAGCACGCTAAGTTGTCAATTACTGGTCTGCTCCAGCGCCATCACCGAGGATCTCTACAAGCCCTTCCTGCGCAAGAACGCCTCCCAGCGTGAGCTGGTGTGGGTGGGTCGCCTGATGGTGCTGCTGATCGCCGTGATTGCCATCGCCGTCGCCATGAATCCGGAAAACCGGGTGCTGGGGCTGGTGAGCTACGCCTGGGCCGGTTTCGGTGCCGCCTTTGGCCCCGTGGTGCTGCTCTCGGTGCTCTGGCCGCGAATGACCCGCAACGGCGCCCTGGCGGGCATGCTGGTCGGTGCCATCACCGTCATCGTCTGGAAGCAGTTCGGCTGGCTGGGGCTGTATGAGATCATCCCGGGCTTCCTGTTTGCGCTGCTGGCCATCGTAGTGGGCAGCCTGCTAGGCGAAGCGCCTTCAAAAGCGATGCTGGAGCGTTTCCGCGATGCCGAGGAGGAGTACAACACCCCGGCCGAGAGCGCGGGAGAGCCGGTCGCGGTGAACTGATCCCCCTTACCGCTTTCTGATTGAGAGCCCCGCCCCCGGACAAGGAGCGCCCTGGTTGGCCATCCTTGCACCAGTTTGGCGGGGCTTTGTGCTATCTGATTCACTCTTGGGCACTTTTTTATGTTCGGCCGGTGGCTCGACGGTGCTCGCTTTCTTTTGTCTTGGCACCGAATATGGGACACTAGGCCGCCTGAAGGAGACCTAGTGCATGCGGCTATTCACCCTGATCCTGATCCTCCTGCTGGGGGGACTGCAATATGACCTCTGGCTGGGGAAGAACGGGCTATCCGATTATCAGAACCTGTCGGAGGCCATCTCGCAGCAACAGCGGGACAACCAGACTCTCAAGGATCGTAACGACCTCATTTACCGCGAGATAGATGATCTCACCTCTGGCCTCGAGGCCATCGAGGAGTTGTCGCGCAACGATCTGGGTTACATCAAGCAGGGGGAGACCTTCTACCGGATCATCCCCAAAGAGAAAGACAAAGAGACAGCGCCGGACGATGAGCCCTACGATGACTGATGCCAGCCGGGTATCCGGCCTGACGGCGATCGTCCCTGCCGCCGGTATTGGCAGCCGGATGGGGGCCGATTGCCCCAAGCAGTACCTGCAACTGGCGGGTAAAACCATTCTCGAACATACCCTGGAGCGGCTGCTCTCCCACCCGGCCATCGCCCAGGTGATCGTGGCACTGGCGCCCCATGATCGCTGGTTCGAGGCCCTGCCCGTGGCGGCCGACCCGCGGATTGTGCGGGTAGAGGGAGGCGCCGAGCGCGCCTTTTCCGTCCTCAATGGTCTCCATGTGGCGCAAGGGGAGTGGGTGCTGGTGCACGATGCGGCCCGCCCCTGCCTGACTCACGGCGATCTCGATGCGCTGATTGCCACGGCCATGAACTGTGGCGGTGCCATTCTCGGCAGTCGGGTGCGCGATACCATGAAGCGCTCCGATGGGGAGGGCAATATCATCGCCACCGTCGAGCGCGAGCAGCTCTGGCATGCCCTGACGCCGCAGATGTTCCCGACCCGTGACCTGAAGCGGGCGCTGGAAGAGGGACTGATGCTGGGCGCCACCATCACCGACGAGGCCTCCGCCATGGAGCGGGCCGGGTTCACGGTGCGGATGGTGGAAGGGCGCGCCGACAATATCAAAGTGACCCGGCCGGAAGATTTGTCGCTGGCGGGGCTGTTTTTAAGCCAGCAGGCATAAGCCCCTCAGTCAGAACAGACCGTTCAGAGCAGAGCGTCTCGAACAAACAGGCCCGAACAAGGAGTTAGCATGATCCGGATTGGACATGGTGTGGACGTACACAAAATTGATGGGGTTGGTTTCAGCATGTTGGGAGGTTGCCGCTGATGATGCGCATTGGTCATGGTTTTGATGTTCATAAATTTGGTGGTGTTGGTCCCTGCATGCTGGGTGGCGTGCCGGTTCCCTACGAGCAGGGGCTGGTTGCCCACTCCGACGGCGATGTGGTGCTGCACGCGGTAAGCGATGCCCTGCTGGGGGCCATCGGTGCCGGTGACATCGGTCGCCACTTCCCCGATACCGTTGCCGAGTTCAAGGGGATCGACAGTCGCATTCTGCTGCGTGATGTCTTTGCCCGGGTACAGAAGGCGGGGTATGCCATCGGCAACCTGGATGTGACCATCATCGCCCAGGCCCCCAAAATGGCCCCCCATATCGACGCCATGTGCGCCGTGCTGGCCGCCGATCTGCAATGTGATTTGAACCGGGTGAACGTCAAGGCGACCACCACCGAACAGCTTGGGTTTACGGGGCGCAAGGAAGGGATCGCCACCGAAGCCGTCGTCCTACTGGTGAAACAATAATGCTGGAACAACTTGCCTATCTGCACGGGGCGCCCACCGCCCGCGGTATCCTCAAGGCCGAGGCCGCCGATTTCGTGGTGAATGAAGATCTCGGCTTCGAGCCTTGCGGGGAAGGGGAGCATATCTTCGTCCGGGTGCGCAAAACCGGCGAGAACACCGCCTGGGTAGCGGGTCTGCTGGCCGATGCGGCCGGGGTCAACCGCAATGCGGTGACCTGGGCGGGCCTGAAGGATCGCCACGCGGTAACCGAGCAGTGGTTTGGCATTCATCTGCCGGGCAAGGCCGAACCGGACTTGTCGGTTATCGAGAGCGACAGCATCCAGATCCTGCAAGCCAGGCGTCACAACCGCAAATTGCGGGTCGGCTACCTCAAGGGCAACCACTTCACCCTGCGTCTCACCGGTCTGGAACAGGCCGACGGGCTGGAAGCGCGCCTGCAGGCCATCGCCACTCAGGGCGTACCCAACTACTATGGTGAGCAGCGTTTTGGCCGCGATGGCAACAATCTGGAAGCGGCCAAGGCGATGTTTGCCGGCAAGCGGATCAAGGATCGCAACAAGCGCTCTCTCTACCTCTCTGCCGCCCGCAGCATGCTGTTCAACGCCATCGTCAGCGCCCGTATCGGGCAGGGGCTGGCTCATCAGCTGCTGGCCGGTGATTGCGTGATGCTCAAGGGCAGCCACTCCATCTTCAGTGAAGAGGTGCTGACCCCCGAGCTGGAAGCGCGTCTCGCCTCCGGCGATGTGCAGCTCACCGCGCCCCAGTGGGGCCGTGGCCGTCTGGCCAGTCAGGGTGCCGCTGCCGAGTTCGAACAGGGCGTGCTGGCCCCTTACAGCGATTGGTGTGACGGGCTGGAGAAGGCCGGGCTGGATCAGGACAGGCGTCCCCTGCTGCTCAAGCCGGAGCAGATGAGCTGGCAGCTGGACGGCGAGGCGCTGACCCTCTCCTTCTTCCTGCCGGCGGGCGCGTTTGCCACCAGCGTGGTGCGCGAGTTAATGCAGGCCGAAGAGGCCGATCATGGTTTCAGGAATCAGACCGATGCGAATTCTGGTCAGTAATGATGATGGTGTGCATGCCGAGGGCATTCGAGCCCTCAGCGAGGCGCTGCGCGCCTGCGGCGAGGTCATTGTGGTGGCGCCGGATCGCAATCGCAGTGGCGCGAGTCACTCCCTGACGCTGGAAGTGCCGCTGCGGGTCACCTGTATCAGCGAAACCGGTTACTATGCGGTGAAGGGCACGCCGACCGACTGCGTGCATCTGGCGGTCAACGAGCTGGTACGCCCTGAACCCGACATGGTAGTGGCCGGTATTAACCACGGCGCCAACCTGGGGGATGATGTCATCTACTCGGGCACGGTCGCCGCGGCCACCGAGGGGCGCCATCTTGGCTACCCCTCCATCGCTATCTCGCTGGTGGGCAAGACCCACTTCGCCACGGCGGCCCACTATGCGGCCCTGCTGGTGAAGGGGCTGATGAAACACCCCCTGCCTGCCGATCAGATCCTCAACGTCAACGTGCCGGACTTGCCCCTCGAGCAGATCAAGGGGATCAAGACCACCCGCCTTGGCAATCGCCACCGGGCGGAGTCGGTGATCTGCACCGAGGATCCCCGTGGCCAGCCCATCTACTGGATCGGCCCCCCCGGTAGCCAGCAGGATGCCGGTGAAGGCACCGATTTTGCTGCCATCGAGCAGGGCTATGTCTCGATTACCCCCCTGACCATCGATATGACTGCCTATGACAGTCTCGCCGGTCTGGGGGCCTGGTTAGATCTGCAGGGATGAGGGTGGTGTGATAGTACAGCGCCTGTTAAATCAGCTCATTGCGCAGGATATTCGCGATTTTCGCGTGCTGGCGACCATCGCGAAAGTGCCGCGCCAGCTGTTCGTGGACGAGGCCATGGCGCACAAGGCGTGGGACAACACCGCCCTGCCCATTGGCCACGGCCAGACCATTTCGCAGCCCTATATGGTGGCGCGAATGACCGAGTTGCTGATGCAAAACAATCCGGCCCATGTGCTGGAGATTGGCACTGGCTCGGGCTACCAGAC
Source organism: Aeromonas sp. DNP9 (assembly GCF_001728955.1). Taxonomy (NCBI): domain Bacteria; kingdom Pseudomonadati; phylum Pseudomonadota; class Gammaproteobacteria; order Aeromonadales; family Aeromonadaceae; genus Aeromonas; species Aeromonas sp. DNP9. The sequence continues at coordinate 121,644 of NZ_LYSQ01000010.1, forward strand.
GGCGATCCTCGCCCATCTGGTGGAGCATGTTTATACCGTGGAGCGGATCAAGTCGCTGCAGTTCCAGGCCAGACGCCGACTGCGCCAGCTCGATCTGCACAATGTCTCGGCCAAGCACGGCAACGGCTGGCTGGGGTGGCCCAACAAGGGGCCTTATGATGCCATTCTGGTGACGGCCGCGGCGAGCGAGATCCCGACGGCACTGACCGATCAGCTGGCCGAAGGGGGCCGACTGGTGTTGCCGGTGGGTGACAGCCAGCAGACCCTGCAACTGATCGAACGATCCGGATCCCAGCTGACCAGCCGTATTCTGGAGCCGGTACGTTTTGTTCCCCTGATTGACGGAGATGTTGAGTGAAGTTGTTTTCCCGTTTGTACGTACTGGTGATGCAGTGGGCTCGCCACAAGCATGCCCCCTGGTATCTCTCTATCACCGCTTTCATCGAGTCGGTATTCTGGCCGATCCCGGTGGATGTGATGCTGGCGCCGATGGCGCTCGCCAAGCCCCACAAGGCGTGGCACTACGCCACGCTGGCTACCCTCTTCTCTGTGCTGGGTGCCCTGTTTGGCTATGCCCTTGGCTATGCCCTGTGGGATCCGGTCGTGCTGCCACTGGTGGAGTCTGTGGGTTATCAGAGCAAGATCGAGATTGCTCGCCACTGGTTTGAGCAGTGGGGGATCTGGGTCATTTTCATTGCCAGTTTCACCCCTATCCCCTACAAGGTGTTTACCGTGACGGCAGGGTTGTTGCAAATGGCTCTGCTGCCCTTCATCATCACCTCCCTCATCGGTCGTGGCATGCGCTTTTTCCTGGTTGCGGGCCTGATGCGCTGGGGTGGCGAGAAGATGGAACGCAAACTGATGCACTACGTAGATGTGCTCGGTTGGCTCTGTATTGGTCTGGCCGTGGTGGCCTATTTCTGGTTTAGTCGTTAAGGATCCATTATGCGTTCGCGTATTTGGCAAGGAAGCAGTGTTGTGGTGTTGTCATGGCTGCTGCTTGCCTGCTCCTCCAGTAAAAATGCAGCTCCGGTAGATGGTGTTGATGAGGGGCAGTTTGTCTCGACCATTCCGGCTCGCCAAAGCGGTGCCCAGGTCAATGCCCCCATTCAGGGCGGCAGCTATGTGGTGAAGCGGGGCGATACCCTCTACTCTATCGCCTTCAACTCCGGCAACGACGTGCCGTCGCTGGCCAGCCTCAACAACATCAGTCCGCCCTACAACATCTATCCGGGGCAGCGGCTGCGGCTCGATGGCTCTAGTGCCAGCATGAGTAGCAGCCGTAGTGCCGGTACCTATGAGGTGCGCCGCGGCGATACCCTGAGCAGCATCGGCCGCCAGTTCGGCATGAGTGCGCAGGCGCTGGCCCAGAGCAACAACCTGAGCGCCCCCTATGCGCTGCAACCGGGTCAGGTGCTCAATGTCCAGACTGCTGGCGGCGGTTCGACCCAGATGGTGGTTGCGACTCGTCCGGAAACCGTGACACCGGTGGCCGTGAGTCGTCCGAGCAGCGGTCCGCGTCCGTTGGCCGAGCCGAGTGGATCTGGTCAGACCACGCCGTTCATCTCTCAGAAATCCGTTGCTCCGGCAGCACCGAAGGAATACGCTCAGTCCAAAGAACAAAAAATAAACAACTCCCAGTCGAGACTTGCTTGGCACTGGCCCGCAAAAGGCCGGATTGTCGAGGGGTTCTCTGTTGCAGAACAGGGTAACAAGGGGATCGACATAGCCGGCCAGAAGGGGCAACCCGTCTACGCCGCCAGCAGCGGTAAGGTCGTATACGCTGGTAGTGCTTTAAGGGGGTACGGCAAACTGATCATCCTCAAGCATGATGATGACTATCTCTCCGCCTACGCACACAACGACGAGTTGCGGGTGAAGGAAGGGGACAGCGTCAAGGGGGGCTCGGTCATTGCCAACATGGGCAGCACGGACGCGCCGGATGTGCGATTGCATTTCGAGATCCGGTATAGAGGCAAGTCGATCAATCCGATGAGCTATTTGCCAAAGCGTTAACCCCAGAGAGACCGTCTTACTCTGGTAACGTCAGGGAGACACACCATGAGCCAAGAACAACTGGTAATGCAGGATGCAGAGTTAGAGTTTGACGCTGACCCCGAGTCTCACGAAGAGGTAGAAGAGCTGGAGGAGGTGGCCGCCGAGGCGGAAGAGACCATCTCCGATGAGTTGCTGGCACCTGAGCTGAACAAGGTGATGGATGCCACGCAACTCTATCTCGGGGAGATAGGTTTCTCCCCGCTGCTCACTGCCGAAGAGGAAGTCTACTACGCCCGTCGTGCCTTGCGGGGTGACAAAGCAGCCCGCAAGCGCATGATCGAGTCCAACCTGCGACTGGTGGTCAAAATCGCCCGTCGTTACAACAACCGCGGCTTGGTGCTGCTGGATCTCATCGAAGAGGGCAACCTCGGTCTTATCCGTGCGGTCGAGAAGTTCGACCCCGAGCGCGGCTTCCGTTTTTCCACCTATGCCACCTGGTGGATCCGCCAGACCATCGAGCGGGCCATCATGAACCAGACCCGCACTATCCGTCTGCCCATTCATGTGGTCAAAGAGTTAAACGTTTACCTGCGCACCGCGCGCGAACTCTCTCATCGTCTCGATCATGAACCGACCGCCGAGGATATCGCCTTCGCGCTGGATCGTTCGGTGGATGACGTGAACCGCATGCTCAAGCTCAACGAGAAGATCACCTCGGTGGACACCCCCATCGGCGGCGATCGCGACAAGGCGTTGCTGGATGTGCTCTCCGACGAGCGCGGCATGGGGCCGGAGCTGGAGTCACAGGAAGATGATATGCGCAGCAGCATTGTCCACTGGCTGGAGGAGCTCAATCCCAAGCAGCGGGAAGTGCTGGCCCGTCGTTTTGGTCTGTTGGGTTATGAGCCGGCTACCCTCGAGGATGTGGGGGCCGAGATTGGCCTGACCCGCGAGCGGGTACGCCAGATCCAGGTGGAGGGGCTGCGCCGTCTGCGGGAGATCCTGCTGAGTCAGGGGCTCTCCATCGAGGCGCTATTTCGTACCAATTAAGCATCCGCACCAACGGAATGCGGCATCAGCCAGATAGCACGAGGGGAGCAACTGCTCCCCTCGTTTTTTATTGCCTGTCGTCTGGCGATAGCTGGCTGTTATACCAGCTCGGCCAGCATGGTGTCGGCGTAGGGCACCAGTGCTTCGCCATTTTTCACTTTGGCGAGATAGTCCGGGTTGGCGATAAGCGGACGACCGATGGCCACCAGATCGAAGCGGTTGGCCTCGATGGCTGCTGCGGCGCGCTCGGCGTCGTAGTTGCCCACCCCGACCAGATTGCCCTTGTAGTGGGCGCGCAGATAGTCGGAGGCACGGCCACCCAGATAATCGAAGGTGAGGTTGTCATCAAAGATGCCGAGGTGGATATAGGCCAGCGGGCGATCGTTGAGCTTGCCCAGCAGATAGTCGAACACGGCGCGATCTTCCGGGCTGCCCGCCAGATGGACATAGGCACCCGGGGAGAGGCGAATACCTACCCGATCACCACCGATACGGGCGCTGATGGCATCGACCACTTCCAGCGCGAAGCGGCTCATCTTTTCCGGGCTGCCACCGTAGTTGTCGGTGCGCAGGTTGGTGGAGTGGTGCAGGAACTGGTCGATCAGGTAGCCGTTGGCACCGTGGATCTCCACCCCGTCAAAGCCCGCCTCGATGGCGTTGGCAGCGGCCTGGGCGTAATCCTGCACCAGCTGGGCGATTTCGGCCTCGGTCAGGGCGCGCGGCACCTGATAGGTGAGCTCGCGCATGCGGGGCACAGTGCCCTCGTGCGCCACGGCAGAGGGGGCCAACACTTCAGCCTGATGGAAGAAGGGGTGGGAGAGGCGGCCGACGTGCCACAGCTGGGCGAAGATCTTGCCGCCTTTGGCATGTACGGCGCTGGTCACTCTCTTCCAGCCATCGATCTGCGCCTGGGTGAAGAGGCCCGGGGTATTGGGGTAGCCCTGCGCGTCGGGTCGGATGATGACGGCCTCGGAAACAATCAGGCCGATGTCGGCGCGGCGGCCGTAATAGGCTGCCATCTGCTCGGTCGGCACCAGACCTGGGCCTGCCATGCAGCGGGTGAGCGGGGCCATCATGAAACGGTTGGCCAGGGTCAGAGTGTCATTGAGTCGATACGGCTGAAACAGGGTATTCATGATAGGTTGTCCTGAACGGATTATTCTTGAACGTGCATTCAAGACGTTTTTTGCGTTGGGCGCAAGCTTTTTTTGAATGCGCGTTCAAGAAGGTTGGCCCGAGCGGGCGGCTGGGGTAAACTTGCCGCCCTTTCCAGCCACTCTTTATCGGCGGGCCCTGTTGCTCCTTGCCGGTGAACCATTTCCCACGGGAGGAACCATGCGCATAGCCGAGTTTGATCGGGACGAGGTACTGCGAAATGCCATGGAAGCGTTTCGCGCCAAGGGATATGCCAAAACCACCATGCAGGAGCTGGTGGCTGCCACCGGCCTGCACCCGGGCAGCATTTACGGCGCCTTTGGTAACAAGCGAGGCCTGCTGCTGGCTGCGGTGGATCACTATGTCGAGGGCAAACGCACCCTGCGCCGCTCCCTGCTCGACAACCCGAGCCCGCTGGCGGGCCTTGCGGCCTATCTCGACCGGATTGTGGGGGAGGCGCTCTGCGGCTCCTGTCTGGTGACCCGCACCATGATGGAGCTGAGCGAGCAGGATGAGGAGCTGACCCAGCGGGTCAAGGGGATCTATGGCGAGCTGGAGCAGGATCTGGCCGAGTTGCTGACACAGGCGCAGGCCAAGGGCGAGCTGGCGCCGGATAGCAATATCCACACCCTCACCGCCCTGCTGCTGATCAACCTGCAAGGGCTGGTCACCTTCGCCCAGTGCCGCCCCGATCGCCCCCTGCTCGACGACGTAGTTGCCCAGCTGATGCGGGCCCTGCGGGTGTAACGCGATACCGCAGAAACAACAGTGGCTCCCTTGGGAGCCACTGTTGTTTCTGGTCTCAGCCCTTCCTCGGCTTTTCCATCAATCTTTGATGCCAGACGCCGCGGCCTCATCTCGGCCCCACCAGCTCCTTCATCAAATCTTTCAGCCATACCAGCGCAGGCTGCTGCGCGTGTACGGGATGCCAGACGCAGTTGAGGTGATAATCCGGCACGTCTGCGGGTAGCGGCAGGCTTTTCAGCGGCCAGTGGCTGGCGAGCAGCTCGGCCACCATGCTGGGCAGCACCAGCAGGTGATCGCTCTGGCTAACGATGGCGGCGGCGGACATATAACTCTGGCTGTTGACCGAGATGGTGCGGCTAAAGCCCTGACTCTTCAGATAGCGGTCGAGGCTCGCCTCCGAGGTGCCAAGGGGCGAGTGGAACACATGGGGCATGGCGATGAGCTGCTGCAGGGTGATGCGCTCCTGCCACCGGGAGGGGTCATCCTCGGCCCCGGCGGGGGCCGATTTGGCAATGGGCAGATCGGCGCGCACCAGCCCGGCCAGCGGCTCGGTGAGCCAGGTCTCTTTGCCGAGATACCCCGGCACCTGCATGTACTCGTCAAAGCCCAGCACCAGATCGATCTCGCCACTTGCCAGCTCGGCTTCGGGCAGGGTGTCGCGCAGGATGCGGATCTCGATGGTGACCCCGGGCGCCAGCCTTCTAAGCCGCTGGATCAGCGGCGGGATCAGCACGCACTCCACGTAATCTGTGGTGCAGAGCACGAAGCGCCGCTTCGACTGGCTCGGCTCGAACTCTTCTTCCTCGGTGAGCTGCTGCTCCAGCAGCCGCAGCGCCTGCTGCACCCCGAGATGCAGCCGCTGGGCACGCGGGGTGGGCAGCATCCCCTGCGGGGTGCGCACCAAGAGCGGGTCGCCGAGAAAGGTGCGCAGCCGGTTAAGCGAATGGCTCATGGCTGGCTGGCTGATAAAGAGCGCTTCGGCGGCGCGGGTGACACTGCCCTGCGTCATCAGGGCGTCAAACGCGAGCAGCAGATTGAGGTCGAGCTGGTGCAGTTTCATGGGGGGGATTATTCGCCGTGTTTATGGGACAATCCATCCTATTCATTTGATGGATGGGGGCGCAACGTCTTAATCTGCGACCCACTCTTATTTTTCCGGGTTCCCGCGCCGCATCGGGCGTAAACGGGGCCTCAATCCATGCAAGGAGCCTTGCGATGAGCATCAAGACCATTAACTCCACGCCGGCCGCCGACGGCTTCACCATGCCCGCCGAGTGGGCGCACCAGCAGGCCGTCTGGATGATCTGGCCGTTTCGCCCGGACAACTGGCGCGTAGCCGGTCGCTTCGCGCAAGAGACCTTCGCCAAGGTGGCCGATGCCATTGGGCAAGCCACCCCGGTCTTTATGGGAGTTCCGGCCCAGTTTATGGAGCAGGCTCGTGCCATCATGCCCGCCCACGTCACCCTGGTCGAAATGAACAGCGATGACTGCTGGGCCCGCGATACCGGCCCGACCATCGTTACCAACGCGGCCGGCGAGTGCCGTGGCGTGGATTGGGGCTTCAACGCCTGGGGCGGTCACAAGGGCGGTCTCTACTACCCGTGGAATCAGGATGAAGAGGTCGCAGCCCAGATGCTGGCCCAGCACGGCATGGCTCGTTACGACGCGCCGCTCATTCTGGAAGGGGGTTCCATCCATGTCGATGGCGAAGGCACCTGCCTGACCACCGCCGAGTGCCTGCTCAACGAAAACCGCAACCCGCACCTGACCAAAGAGCAGATCGAAGCTCACCTGCGCGACTATCTGGGCGTCACCAGCTTTATCTGGCTGGACGAAGGCGTCTACATGGACGAAACCGATGGCCACATCGACAACATGTGCTGCTTCGTCCGTCCGGGTGAAGTGGCCCTGCACTGGACTGACGACCAGAACGATCCCCAGTACGCCCGCTCCGTAGCCGCCCTCAAGGTGCTGGAAGCGGCGGTCGATGCCAAGGGTCGCAAGCTGAAAGTGTGGAAGCTGCCCCAGCCGGGCCCGCTGTTCTGCACTGAAGAGGAGTCTGCCGGTGTCGAGAGCGGCAGCGGTGTGCCGCGCGAGGCAGAAGGCCGTCTGGCCGGTTCCTATGTGAACTTCCTCATCACCAACGATCGCATCGTCTATCCGCTGCTGGATGCCGCCACCGATGGCGAAGCCCAGCGCATTCTGGAAGAGATCTTCCCCGACCACACCGTGATCGGCGTGCCGGCCCGCGAGATCCTGCTGGGCGGTGGCAATATTCACTGCATTACTCAGCAAATCCCCTCAGGGAAATAAGAACCGGTTCCTGCTGGTATTCAAAACCCCACTCAGTGGGGTTTTATCCCTTGATAGTGTGATGGTCGTATGCGCAGATGCGGCGATCATCATGATAAACAGTCACCCTTTTACAGGAGATCCCCATGATCGAAGTGACCGAGGTTTCCATTGCCGAGCTGCGTGCCGCGCTCGAATCAGGCCGCACCACAGCGGTCGAACTGGTCAAGGCCTATCTGGCACGTATCGAGGCCTACAACGGCCCCGAGACTGCCACCAAACTCAATGCCGTGGTGGTCGCCAATCCCGATGCGCTGAAAGAGGCCGAGGCTTCCGATGCCCGCCGCGCCCGTGGCGAGACCCTGGGGCCGCTCGACGGCATCCCCTACACCGCCAAAGACAGCTATCTGGTCAAGGGGCTGACTGCCGCCTCCGGCAGCCCTGCCTTCAAGGATCTGGTGGCCCAGCGCGATGCCTTTACCGTCGAGCGCCTGCGCGCTGCCGGTGCTATCTGCCTTGGCAAAACCAATATGCCGCCGATGGCCAATGGCGGTATGCAGCGCGGCGTCTATGGCCGTGCCGAGAGCCCCTACAACGCCGACTACCTGACTGCGCCGTTTGCCTCCGGCTCCTCCAACGGGGCCGGTACCGCCACCGCCGCCAGCTTCTCCGCCTTTGGTCTGGCCGAAGAGACCTGGTCGAGCGGCCGTGGCCCGGCCTCCAACAACGGCCTCTGCGCCTACACCCCGTCCCGTGGCGTGATTTCGGTGCGCGGCAACTGGCCGCTGACTCCGACCATGGATGTGGTGGTGCCCTATGCCCGCACCATGAATGATCTGCTGGAAGTACTCGACGTAGTGGTCGCCGACGATGCCGACACCCGTGGCGATCTGTGGCGCCTGCAGCCCTGGGTGCAGCTGCCCAAGGCTTCCGAAGTGCGTCCGGCTTCCTATCTGGATCTGGCTGCCAAGGCCGATGCCCTCAAGGGCAAGCGCCTCGGCGTGCCGCGCATGTTTATCAACAAGGATGAACTGGCCGGCACCAGCGAAAACCCCGGTATCGGCGGCCCGACCGGTCAGCGCATTCATACCCGCGAGACCGTGATCGCCCTCTGGGAAGATGCGCGCAAGGCGCTGGAAGCCGCTGGCGCCGAAGTTATCGAAGTGGACTTCCCGTTGGTCTCCAACTGCGAAGGGGACAGACCCGGCGCGCCGACCGTGTTCAATCGCGGTATCGTGAGTCCGGAGTTTCTCAACGACGAGCTGTGGGAGCTCTCCGGCTGGGCGTTCGACGACTTCCTGCGCGCCAACGGCGATCCCAAGCTCAACAAGCTGGCCGATGTCGATGGGCCGAAGATCTTCCCCCACGATCCGGGCACCCTGCCGAACCGCGAGGGCGATCTGGCGGCGGGCATGGACGAGTACGTCAATATGGCCAAGCGCGGCCTGAAATCCTGGGACGAGATCGTCACAGTGCCGGATGGCCTGCGTGGGCTGGAGAAGACCCGCAAGCTGGATCTGGAAGACTGGATGGACGGGCTCAAGCTCGACGCCGTGCTGTTCCCCACCGTCGCCGACGTCGCCCCGGCTGATGCGGATGTGAATCCGGCCTCCGCCGATATCGCCTGGAGCAACGGCATCTGGGTTGCCAACGGCAACCTCGCTATTCGCCACCTCGGCGTACCGACCGTCACCGTCCCCATGGGGGTGATGGCCGATATCGGTATGCCGGTGGGGCTGACCTTCGCCGGTCGCGCCTATGACGACAACAACCTGCTGCGTTTTGCCTCGGCCTTCGAGTCCACCGGCAGCAAGCGTATGGTGCCGCCGCGCACGCCGCCGTTGGGGTGATTGTACTCAGGCATTGAACAATCGGGGCTCGCCTCGTTATAACGAAATAAAAACCACCTGTTATCTGGGTGGTTATTTGTTTTGCGTATTTGTGAAAATTCAAGTGCTCTATTGGTGAATAGACTTTTCCTTACATGTTATTTTATGAATGCCATTGATGGTAAAGGTCCCGCAAATACAATATAATTAAAAAGTTTCATTAAAAAATGTGAATTATAGATAGTGTATAAAGAGCGTATTAACGTTTGTTTTTTTTCATTAGCTCTCTGATTCTTTTAATTACATATTGAGGGAACAATGGGTGAGAAACTATATCATCATACTTACCTCTCCCATCATATGCTTGAATAACTAGAGAGCAGAGTTCACTCTCTGATTTTTCTTTGTTAGGAGCATATCTAGATGGTAGAATGGCATTTATGCTACTCAGAAGTTGTAACTTCCCAGTATCATTTAAAATTTCGTTTATAATCTCTCTCCATGGTCTAGGATCTATTTCTTCAATAGTCACTCTCTCAAAAAACCATGATTTATAACGTCGGTCTCCAAGAAAAAAAATCTCTTCGGATGCAGCGGTTAAGAAAATTCTATCCTTAATAATATTTTTCCCCTGGAGTGATGCAGAGGATGGTGCAGAGCTTGTACGGTATTCCTTTATTAGATTACCATTACAATCAATCCATGCGCAGATTATGGGGGTATGGATTACTTTGAAAATTTTAATGAAAGCTGCGTCTCGCGACACACTCGTATCCATCAGTACTTTTTTTATCAATGATTCGAAAGTTGTAAACTCCTTTGTTAGTTCATGAAGCCAAGCCTTAGGTACCAATAGCTCGGATGCAAAGAGGTTGGCCTCTGATTCCATTTCCATATATTCAAAATGGGAATCTATACTTCCAAGATGAGAAACTATTGTTCCTGTATGCCATGGTATTATTATATGACCTAGCTCATGTGCCAGAGTAAACTTTCTCCTTGTTTCTGGAGCATTAGAATTTATCAAAACTTGGGGCTTTTGGTCTCCGCCAATTCCTATGGTGATTCCATCGACAGAAAATGGAAAATGATGATATTCCACATTTGCATATTCAGAGACTAAAGCATCCAAGTCAAATGGAGGCTTCAGTTTATGTCTATCGAGTAGACGGGCTGCCATTTTCTCTACAGGACTCACTGTATTTTACCAATTCTTTTTAACCAGATTTCTATAAGCTTAGCTTCTTCGATGGTTTCTGCTCTTGCAGCTAGAGATAATCTCTTTTGATTAAGCTCAATGTCAAATGTAGTCCCGTGTTTTCTTGCGGATAAAATAAATGGCAAAATTGATGGCTTAGTTGCCCATACAGAATATTCATCCCAGCTCATTCCTAGATATTCATGTAGCTCCACGGTTATATTTTCATTATCATGCCAATCGTCAACAAAATGATCTATTTCGTCTTCTAATACATCACCATTAAGGCATAGATCTACAAAGTTCATATTGTTCTCCTAGTTCTGCTTGCTAATTTTACGTCCCTTGACGGGAGGTTTTATGAGCACTCCAGTTTGAGGGCAAGCAGCACCTAAATGACGTCCGTTTTTGTTGAACACCTCTATCTCACCATGAAGCGCATCCCATGTGTAATAAATGTTGTCTTTGTCGTCTTTAAACACTTTCCTTCCATTCTCTATACCGACAACTCTCAGCAAATCTAATATAGATGGTTTAGGAATTGGTAATCCACCCAAGTTGGAACTCCTTATGCCAGAGCTAGCTCCATTTTGATTACTATGACACTCACACCAAATTTTCGTCCAGTATAACAATGTCTGGTTTTGTATGAAGCCATGGAGTCAAGAAGTGTGATATGCCACAACTTCATGAGAGTCGCCTATCCAGTGTTTCACAGGCTCAATAGCAACCTCCGCCACTTGCAGGTTGCTGTTGAGCATAGCGAAGGGCTGTAGGTTCGAATAGCGAAGCGTATTCGGACGTTCGCGCACAGGAGGTCGCCGCCGATTTTCCGGACTTTCCCCTGACTTCCCCCTGACTTCACCCAGACTTCACACAACCTCATTTTCCCCTCACAAATCCCCCGTATCTTCTGCCCACTGCTTAAAAGGCCCGGCTTGCCACAGGGGTGGCGAGGGGCGGTTGGTTCGAGGGAGCAAGATGATGAAAGGTTGGATGAAGTGCGGCTTGGCCGGGGCTGTGGTGCTGATGGCGAGTTTCTGGGGTGGCAGCGTGCGGGCGGCAGGGATCTCCCTCAAGCAGGTGAGCGGCCCTGTCTATGTTGTTGAAGATAACTACTACGTCAAAGAGAACTCCATGGTCTATTTCGGGGCCAAGGGGGTGACGGTGGTGGGGGCGACCTGGACGCCGGATACCGCTCGCGAGCTGCACAAGCTGATCAAACGGGTCAGCAGCAAGCCGGTGCTGGAGGTGATCAATACCAACTACCACACCGATCGGGCGGGCGGTAACGCCTACTGGAAGTCCATCGGGGCCAAGGTGGTGGCGACGCGCCAGACCCGGGATCTGATGAAGAGCGACTGGGCCGAGATTGTCGCCTTTACCCGCAAGGGGCTGCCGGAGTATCCGGATCTGCCGCTGGTACTGCCCAACGTGGTGCACGATGGTGACTTCAAGCTGCAAGATGGCAAGGTGCGCGCTTTCTACGCAGGCCCGGCCCATACGCCGGACGGCATCTTTGTCTACTTCCCCGACGAGCAGGTGCTCTATGGCAACTGCATCCTCAAGGAGAAGCTGGGCAACCTGAGCTTTGCCAATGTGAAGGAGTATCCGCAGACCATCGAGCGACTGAAAGCGATGAAGCTGCCGATCAAGACGGTGATTGGCGGCCACGATTCGCCGCTGCACGGCCCCGAGTTGATTGATCACTATGAAGAGCTGATCAAGGCAGTGCCGCAGTCATAAGGGTTGCGCGACAGACTGGCAGCAAGCCGTGCCATCGCTGCAATCAGCAGCCATAACGGCACACCACAAAACGCCCGCTTTCAGGAAATAAGCGGGCGTTTTGCGTTTGTGGTTTTTTGGGTGGCTGTGAGTGCGTGGTATTAACGCTGTTCAAGGGGAGTGGGCTTTCATAAGATGGCCTTCTCTCTTTTCCCTGAAAGTTATCCATTTTCGTTATGCAATACGCCTCTCTCGCGCGCCTCAAGCAGGCCTTTATCACCGGGATGTGGGCCTCGCTGGTCAGCATCGTTATCGGCTTCGCCTTCAAGGTGTGGCTGGCGCAGTGGGTCGCCAAGGGGGAGCTGGCGCTGTTCAACAGCGTGGTGGATTTGATCTCCCTCTCTTTTATCCTGATGACAGGTTTTCGCTCCTCCATGGTGGTGAGCTACTCCCAGACCAAGAACGATCGGGACATCATCAATATCTTTCGCTACTTCCTCATCGGCATCGTGCTGCTCACCTGGGGGGCGGTGATCCCCTATATCAAGCACGGGCTCCATATCCGGGTGGAGTATCTGCAACTGGTGGGGGTCATCTTCGGGCTGGGGCTCAAGGTCTACTTCACCAATCTGGTGGCCATGTACCGGATGTATGCGCTCTCCAACCGGGTCACCGGGCTGGAGCCGCTGGCCAACGGTCTGCTGTTTATGGCCTGTTACTTTGGGCTGGGGATGGATGCGCTTCCTTCGCTCTTCTACGGGCTGACCTTCTCCTCGCTCGCCATCGCCGGTTATATGTATGTTTCGCGTCGTCGGGCCATCGCCACCAAGCCGCTCGCCAAGGTGGCGCTCGGCCCCGAGATGGTGAGCTATGTGAAGAAGAGCTTTACCGCCTCGCTGGAGGCGGGGGCCAGCATCCTGATGATTTACATCACCGTGCTGCTCACCATCCGCCACTTCAGCATCGACGAGCTGGGGGATTTTCAGGTGGTGGTGCGTCCCATCTTCACCTATATGACAACCTTGTTTGTCTTCCCCATCTACCGCTTTGTGCTGCCTGAGCTGGCGGTCAATCTGCGCAATGGCGATCACCGCCAGATAAGGCTGATCCGGCGCTGGATCTTCCGCCTCTCCGCCATCGTCAGTCTGGCCTTCTTTGGCTTGATGCTGCTGGCGGGCAAGCCGCTGGTATTGCTGTTCTTCCCCGCCGACTACGTGGGGGCTGTGCCTGTGCTGTTCCACTTCTCCATTTTCTTCATTTTTATGATGCTCAACGGCTATCAGCTCGCCTATATCAAGGCTCACGGTCACTTTACCCAGAGTTTGCTGATCCGGCTGACAGGCATAGTGGCGCTGGTCGCTGCCTACTATCTGGTGGCCGAGTTCACCGCCAATGTGGTGGCGATTATCGTGGCGCTGGGCCTCGGCTATATGGTGATGTTTATCCTCTCGACCCTGGCGGAGCGGCAGATCTTGCGATCCCTGCCACTGGTGCTGGCGACCCGCTAGGGGTCACTCGTCAGAGCTGGCTTTGGTCAGATAACAAAAAACGCCCGTGCGGGCGTTTTTTTGTTGGCAGCTCAGGGGCGGCTTAACGCTTGCCCTTGCCACACTTGTTGCCAGCGAGCGCCTGCTTTCTGGCGCGCTGCTTCTGGGCCGCCTTGCTGTTGCGGCGCGGCTCGGGCTCGAAGCGGGTGAGGTCCGGCTCAAAGCCCGGGAACCACTGTTGGGGCAGGCGAGTGTCGAGCACCGCTTCCACTTTTTCCAGCAGCGGTGCATCTTCCGGGCTGAACAGGGTAATGGCGAGCCCCTTGTTGCCGGCACGGCCGGTGCGCCCGATACGGTGGACGTAATCCTCCGCCACAAACGGGAATTCGAGGTTAATCACGTAATTGAGGTCCGTGATATCGAGGCCGCGGGCCGCCACGTCGGTGGCGACCAGCGCCTGCAGGGTGCCAGCGCGAAACTCCAGCAGCACTTTTTCACGCGCGCTTTGCGACAGATCGCCGTGGAAGGCCAGCGCATTGATGCCCGCCTTGCCAAGCTGCTGGGCCAGCTTGTCCGCCCCCTGGCGGGTGCGGCTGAAGATAAGCGCCGGTGCCCAGCCTTTCACTTTCAGCATGTGTTCGACCAGCGCCAGCTTGCGATCGCTGTCCACCGTGTAGACCCGCTGCTCCACCTCGGCCGCCGTGGTGTTGCGTGGTGCCACTTCAATCAACTCGGGGTCGCGTAGCAGCACCTTACTCAAGGCAAACAGGTTGTCGTCGCAGGTGGCGGAGAAGAGCAGGGTCTGGCGATCCGCCGGGATCTGTTTCAGCAGGGCTGTGATCTCGTCCATAAACCCCATGTCGAGCATCCGATCCGCCTCGTCAAACACCAGATGGCGGAGGTGCTCAAGGCTCAAGGCCCCCTGACGCAGATGGTCGAGCAGCCGACCCGGGGTGGCGATCAGCAAATCCACCCCGGCTTGAAGCGCCGCGACCTGCGCCGCAATGCTCACCCCGCCGTAGACTTGCGTGCTGGTGAGACCGGTGCCTTGGCTGTAGCGCGCCACGCTCTCGGCGACCTGCACCGCCAGCTCGCGGGTCGGCACCAGCACCAGCGCACGGATTGGGCGGGGGGATTCTGCTTGCGGCTGCGCCAGCAGTTGCTCCAGCAGCGGCAGCACAAAGGCGGCGGTCTTGCCGGTTCCGGTCTGGGCACCCGCCATCAGATCCCGCCCCGCCAGAATGACGGGGATGGCGCGGGCCTGAATGGGGGTGGGCGCGGCATAGCCGAGCTCGGTCAGGGTCTGCTGCAGACGGGGGGAGAGGGCCAGTTCGGCAAAGGAGGCTGTGGACATAGGGGCACCAGTCGGGGTTATCGCGGCCTGCGGCCACGATGCAGTGAGTGATCGTGGCCGCGATGGTAGCAGAAGCAGGGGGACCGGCAGAAGGCGGCTATGCCTCTGCGTCGTCCGGCAACGGGCGGATCAGCCGGATCGTCTTGCCCTCGTAGCAGGCGATGTTGTGCTTGCCGTGCTGTTTGACGTGGTAGAGCAGCTCATCGGCCAGATGCACCGCCTCGGTGACGGTGAGGTAGTCGCGAATGCGGATCACCCCGGCGGAGAAGGTGATGGGGGGGGGCAGCTCGGGGATCCCCAATGGCCGATCCAGCAGGCGGCCAGCGGAGTGGATCATCATCTCGTCATCCTCCATCCCCTTGAACAGCACGATAAACTCCTCGCCACCCCAACGGATGGCGCTGTCCACCTTGCGGATATTGCTTCTGAGGTGGCGGGCAAAGGCGACCAGTGCCAGATCACCGATGCCATGGCCATAGGTGTCGTTGATCGACTTGAAGTTGTCGATATCGAGGATCATCAGGTAGTCGTGCTCATGGAGCAGGCTCTGACTGAGCACATCCCTGCGTGGCAGTCGGGTCAGATGGTCGGTGTGCGCCATTGTTCGCAGTCGCTGGTAGAGCTGCTTCCAGACAATCATGCCCAGCAACAGCACGATGAGATAGACCTTGAACGCTGCACTGTGAAAGGCCAGTTTGATGAAATCGAGCCAGCAGTAGGACCACTTCAAATAGAGATCTTCCCCCGCCTTGGTGCGCATAAAGGGTTTGCTCAGGCAGAAGTGCCAGGAACGGCAGGGCTCGGCAGCCTCAAACGAGATATCGGTGCGGGTCGGGTTAACAGTGTCGAAGGGTTGCAGCACATCGCTAAACGCCTCATCGACGGCGATGTCGATGCTGAGCAACCCGTATTTGTAGCCGCCACGCCCCGACTGATGAATGAAGGGGAAGCTCATCACTATGGTGTTGCGCATGCTGAAGGGGTCGATACCGATATCGGAGACAAAGGCCTCATCGGCGCTGCAGAAGGGTCGGCCGGGTGTAAAGCTGGCGCAACCGAAGTAGTGATACCAGGCAGGCAGGGTCATCAAATCCATCTTGATCGGCGCCAGTCTGGCGGGCAGCAGCTTGTTGTCGGCCACCATGCCGATCAGCCGGTAGTCGTTCCAGATGGTGTAGATATTGATCACCTCCGGATAGGAGAGGGCATAGCGGAAGGTGTTGAGGATATTGGCGGCCGGGTATTGCAGGGGCACATCGGCAAAGCGGTCCTTGCTTCTCAGGTCGTAGCCATAGAGGTAGTTGGTGTTCGCTTTGTTGTTTACGAGGTCGGTGGGGGTCTCCAGCGACCGCTGGTAGGCAAGATAGCTGGTGATGTTCTCCACCTCGAGGATTTTGGCCCGCTGGTAGAAGACCTCGAACACGTTCTTCTGCTTGGCTGTGATGAGCTCCATATCGTGCCGCAGGCTCTGATAGGTGTAATAGAAGACGCAGCCCAATCCGGTGAGGGCGAGCAGGGCCAGCCCGAGCACTTTGACGATGAACTGGCGAGTAGACGCCGATGGCCAGTGAAGAGTTGGGGATTTACCTGAAAATAAGGTCATAGGAGTCTGGGTGCGGTACCGATAGGGGCGTGAGCGCCATATGGGCAAAGTATACGCGAAGGAAATCCCGACAGGATCCACCGACAAACCTTGCCTGAAGCTGAAGACCTCACCACTTATTTATCCCTACTCCACGATCAGCACTCTCTCGCTGGCCAGATGGTGCAGCCACTCCCTGACGATCAGCAGCACGGCGGCAAAGTGCTCGTCGCGGGGCAGCAAGCTGGCGGCGAGGGGATCCCCTTCCGCCATGGCGGCCAGCTGGCCAAAGGCTTGCTCCACCAGCTCCCGGTCGAGCTGGTTGTCCCCCAGCGCTTCGGCCAGCGACGGCTGGCTGCGCAGGGTCAGCTGCAAGCCGGGCGGGATCTGCGGGGCGATGCGCATCAGCTCATCTTCCACCACCATGATGGCCCGCTCCAGTTCGAGCGGGGTGGGTGGCGCGTGGCGAAACGGTCCGGGCTGGATGGCGTGAGTGCCAAAGGCCAGCGGGTAGTGTGATGGGGCCGCATCTGGCTGGCTCAGCCAGAGTTGGCTGCTCTGTTCACCAATCTCCAGCAGCAGGGTCATCATCTCCGGTTCGGGTTGTGTCATGGTGCTGAGCTCCTGTATTGTAAACGTTTTCCCATTCTGCCTTTGATACCCCCGCCGCCGACGTTTGGCGAGCACAATTTCTGCGAGTCGTCCCTCACTTTGTTGCAAACCCCTTGCAAAAAAATCCATTGGTGGCAGTCTGGATGTCTAAACGGCTGTCGCCGTTTCGTTATCCTCAGATGATTCAGGAGTTCAGATATGGATATTCGCACCGCTCCCCGCGCCATCGCGCTCGCCCTCATGCTGGCCAGCGGCATCGCCGCCGCCAACGAAGCGCTGGTGATCCAGACCGATTTCGGCCTCAAAGATGGCGCCGTGTCGGCCATGAAGGGGGTTGCCTTCGGGGTGGATCGCACCCTGCCGCTCTATGACCTGACCCACGAGATCCCGGCTTACAACATTTGGGAAGCCTCCTACCGCCTCTACCAGACCCTGCAGTATTGGCCCAAGGGGACTGTGTTTGTCAGCGTGGTTGATCCCGGTGTCGGCACCGAGCGCAAGTCAGTGGTGCTCAAGACCAAGAGCGGCCACTACATCGTGACTCCGGACAACGGCACTTTGACCCTGGTGGCCGAGCACTTCGGCATCGAGGCGGTACGCCAGATTGACGAGAAGCTCAACCGCCTCAAGGGCTCCGAGAAGTCCTACACCTTCCATGGCCGCGATGTGTACGCCTATACCGGCGCACGGCTCGCCTCCGGCGCCATCAGCTATGAGCAGGTTGGCCCGCTGCTGCCCGCCGAAGTGGTGAAGATCCCCTATCAGCCTGCGGTCGCCGAGAAAGATGGCACCCTCAAGGGCACCATCCCGATCCTCGATGTGCAGTATGGCAACGTCTGGACCAATATCGACGATGCGCTGCTGACCAAGGCGGGGATCAACAAGGGGGATAACGCTTGCATCAAGATCCGCGAAGGGGATGCGGTCAAATATGACGGCAAGGCCCCTTACGTCAGCAGCTTCGGTGATGTGCCGGAAGGTCAGCCGCTGGTCTACCTCAACAGCTTGCTGCAGGTGTCGGTGGCGTTGAACATGGACAGCTTCGCCGCCAAGCATCAGGTGCAATCCGGCGCCAACTGGCATATCAGCCTGAAGAAGTGCACCTGAAGATTGTCGGGTTTTCGACAATCGGGTTTGAAGCAAGAGAGGGCAGCAAAAGAGGCTGCCCTCTCTCATTGGGTGGTAAGGCGTTGCTGATAAGGAGTTGTTGTCAAAAAGCATATCAATTGAATGTAATTGATAATGATTGGTATTTGGTTGGATAATCGCGCACTTGTCTGACCACCTAACCATAACGAATGAAAACCAGCCTTTTACTGCTCAGCCTGCTGGCCCTGACCGCATGCAATGACAATCACAGCAATACGTCGGTGCCCCCCTCACCCGATGTGACCCCGCCGGTCGTCAAGCCGACCGAACCGCCCATCACGCCACCAACAGTGCCGCCGGAAACTCATACCCGGGTACCTCTGACCATTGAGGTCAATGTAGCCGATCGGCTGGGGGTGGGGGCACAGCTCGAGGTGAGACAGGTCACCACCGGGATCCGTGTGCAACAGGCCATCGAACCAGGTCAACCTGTCAGCATCACCTTGCCAGCAGGTCTGCAACTGGATCAGCCGCTGGAGCTGCTCGGTAGCGACGAGGGCTATCTGCTGCGTGCGGTATCGGTGCGAGTGGCGGATCTCTCGGCCGGGATCACTCTGGCGCGCCGCAACAGCGTGCCACGGCTGGGATTGAACGAGGAGGAGACAGCGCTCTTCCTGCTGGCGGATCAGAGCGGGGATGGTTCCCTCAATCAGGCCGAGTGGGGCAGGGCAGAGGAGATCCGCCTGCAACAACAGGCGGCCATTGAGGATTACGCTGCTTTCCTGCTGGCCCAGCGCCAGCCGGGTGCCGTGCTCGACTATGTCGATAGCTGGCAGATGTTGCTGGCCCTGCGCGATGACAAGCAGGCGCGCAGCTGGTATCAGCGCAGCAACAGCGCCCAGATCCAGTCCGCCCGTACCCAGCTCTATCCCGCCAATCCCAGCCAGCCGGACGAGCCGGAGACGGCAGATCTGCTGCGCCTCGATGAGCAGGGGCTGCTGGTGGTGCGTGGCCCCTGGCAGTGCCTGCACGATGTGCGCACGGTCAGCGGGGTCAAGGGCAGCCAGTACTGGCTTTATGGCAGTGACACCAGTGCATTGAAGATTGCCAGCCAGCCACAACTGGCTGCGGGGCTGACCGCTTGCGGCCGCAGCGACTGGCGCCTGCCGACCCTCACCGAGTTCGAACGGCTGCTGAGCAGTGACAAGTCGGCATGGCGCTATCCCAATACCTTTGCTGTTGGCCTGCCCGCCCAGATCTGGCTGCAGGATGGTGCGGGTCAACCCCGTCTCTATCAACTGGCGACCCGAACCTGGCTGGATGAGGGAGAGGGCAGTCTGCTCTGGTATGCGCTGGCACCCTATCCGGTGCGTCCCTCCGTGGTGCGCGACAGCAGCAAGCCGGACATGGCGGCCCTGCGCGCCCAATACAGCGGTTCATCGGCCCAATGGCCCGCCGCCTGGGTGGATGACGGGGTGGAATGGCAGGAGCTGGGGCCGCTGCCGGCGGTTCCTTTCCCGGCCGACAACCCCTATAGCCGGGCCAAGGTGGTGCTGGGTCAGCAGCTCTTTTTCGACAAGCAGCTCTCCAAGGGGCGGGATATCAGCTGTGCCAGTTGCCACGATCCGCAAAAGGGGTGGAGCGACGGCCTGAGCGTATCGGTCGGTCATCTGGGCCAGAAGGGCAATCGCAACGCTCCTTCCATCCTCAACAGCGCCTTCAGCTCGACCCAGTTTTGGGACGGGCGGGTCGCCACGCTGGAGGAGCAGTCGCTTCACCCGATCCAGAACCCCATCGAAATGGCGCTGAGTCATGACGAGCTGCTGGCCCGCTTGCAGGCCAGCCCCGACTATCAGGCTGCTTTTGCCACCGCCTTTGGCGATCAGGGGATCACGCTGGAGCGGATCGCCAAGGCGATCGCCACCTTCGAGCGCACCATCATCAGCCGTGACAGCGATTTTGAGCGCTTTGTCAAAGGGGATAGTCAGGCACTCAGTGACAAGGCGCTGTGGGGGATGCACCTCTACCGCACCGATGGCCGCTGCATGAACTGCCACTCCGGTCCGCTGCTGAGTCAGCACGGGTTCGAGAGTGTGGGGCTCACCTATTACGGTCGTGGCAAGCTGGAAGATCGCGGGCGCTTCCTGCAGACCCGCAACAAGGTGGACATCGGCCGCTTCAAGACCCCCGGCTTGCGGGACGTCGCCTTTACCGGCCCCTATATGCACAACGGCATCTTCCCGATCCTGGCCCAGCGTATCGGTGGTTCGGTGCAGGGGGTGGTGGCCATGTACAACTTTGGCGTGACCAAGTGGAGCAGCGGGGTCGGCTTCCCGACCGGTGTGGATCAATATGATCCCTTCTTCCCCAAAGCCTCCGATCACCTGCATGCCCTTGGCCTCAGCAACGACGAGCTGGATGCCATCGGCGAGTTTTTGCGCAGTGCCTCGGCCGAGTCGCGCCGCACTCCGGCCACTGTTGCCGAGCTGGGGGTGAGTGAGGCTGATGACCCGACTCCGGTGGGCGCGGTGATCACCGGATTGGCTGTGCTGCCTGCCCAGCCTCAGCTGGAAATGGGGCGCTCACTCAATCTGCAACTGCAGTGGCAACTGAGCGATGGCTCTCTCGGCCCGCTCGATGGGCCTGTTGAGTGGCGCAGCGAACAACCTGAGTTCGCCACCGTGAGTCCGCAGGGCGAGTTACGCGGTGTGGCGGTCGGTACGGCACGACTGGTGGCGACTACGGCTCGTCACACGTTGACCGTGACGGTGCAGGTGGTGGATGCCCAGCCCGATTTTGCCCGGGGCTGTCGTCAACCCGAGCTGGTGGCGGGCAAGCTGGCCTTTGTCTGCCAGCTGACCAGGGACGAGGCGGATCGTCTGCCCATCTCCTATGACGGTGTGAGCAGTGACAGCGATGGTGACTACAATCCCTTCCCGCTGGAGTATGTGACCATGGGTCAGGCGCGGGCGCGGGATTACTGCCAGCAGCTGGTGGCACGCGGTCATGATGACTGGCGTCTGCCGACCCGGGCCGAGCTGGAGGTGCTGTTTGCCGCTTACAACAAGGATGGCGCGACGGATCAGTTGCTTCAGCAGCAGGGGTGGCCGCTCTACAACCGCTACTGGAGCAGCGATGCGACTGCCAATGATGATGGTGAGCTGCCGCTGCTCGACCTGAGCACCGGCGACCTGTTGTGGGATCTGGCGGACGAGGCTCATGCCGCCACCTGCGTCAGGGCCATCTAGCCTTCATAGATAGTCAGATGAAAAACGGGCGCCTCGGCGCCCGTTTTGTTCTCTGGCAATAAAGAAAGGGATCAGAACTCGTTGGAGAGTGCCTTGTACCCTTTGACCAGATCGATATTGGTGTGAGCCACGTCCTCGGAGAATTCGGCGGCATCCACTGAGACACGCGGGATATGGGTCAGATCGCTCTGCTGGTTGATGCGAGTGGTGGAGGGGACGTAGAACTCCGGCGGCAGATCGCAGCCATCGATCACCGAGTTGTGACGCACCACGGCACCATCGCCGATATGGCAGTTGAACAGCACGCTGTTGAAGCCGATAAAGACCCGATTCCCCACTTCGCACGGCCCGTGGACGATGGAGCGGTGGGCAATGGAGGTGTATTCGCCGATGGTGACGGCGGCGCCGGATTTGGAGTGGATCACCACCCCGTCCTGAATGTTGGAGTTGGCGCCGATGACGATGGGTTCCATCTCGCCATTGGCATCCACTTCGTCGGCGCGGATCACCGCATAGGGGCCGACAAAGACATTCTCTTTGATGATCACCTTGCCGCAGATGATGGCGGTCTTGTCGATATAGGCGGATTCGTCGATGACAGGCAGATGGCCGGAGGGATTCTTGCGGATCATGTTACATCCTGTGGTTGCCAAGAGGGATTATCTGGTGGTGGACGAGGAGCCTACCGGTCGGTCAGCTTACCCCTGCTCGCCCTCTGGTGAAACCCCTGACTGGTCTGACCCTTGTCGCGCGGCGTCTCGGCATGGCTGTTTCCCACCGCCAGAATATGGGAGCATGGCTGTCATCCCGAGTCGCGTAAGGTGGACATATAAAGATGAAGAAGATGATTGCCCTGTTGGCGGGTGGTTTGTTGCTCTCCTCGGCCGTGCAGGCCAAAGGGGAGGCGGGGGAGTTTGATTATTACGCCATGGCGCTCTCCTGGTCGCCCGAGCATTGTGCCGTCAAACCGGCAGATCGGGACCAGTGTTCCCGCAAGCTGGGCTTTGTGCTGCACGGTCTCTGGCCCCAGTACGATCGCGGTTATCCCAGCAGTTGCACCCGCGAACGGCTCGATCCCGATATGGAGAGCGAGTTTGCCGATCTTTACCCCAGCCGCTTTCTCTATCGCCATGAGTGGGAGAAGCACGGCACCTGCTCCGGCTTGAGCCAGCAGGCCTTCCATCAGCTGGCAAGCGATCTGCGCCAGAAGGTGAAGATCCCGGCGGCTTATCAATCCCCGGAAGAGCCGCTGCGCAAAACCAGTTTCCAGCTCAAGGCCGATCTGGCGAGCGCCAACCAGTGGCTGGCCCCCGACAACATCACGGTGGCCTGCGCCGATGGTGGCCGCTTCCTGCGGGAGATCTACATCTGCGTCAATAAAGAGGGGACGGATGCGGTCACCTGCTCCGCCGAGATGCAAAAGCGCGAGCGCCGCTCCTGCGGTCAGCCGGACTTCCTGCTGCGCAGCGTGCGTTAAGCCTTCACTCTCTTCATCGGGCCCCTTGCGGGCCTGATGTTTAACCACAGCTATCGGAAAGGAGTCTGACAGATGGATGGCAACAACCGGTTTGGCCCGCAAGAGCGGGCAATGCTGCTCGGGGTGAAAGGGGTGGGGCCGACCGTTATCGGGCGGCTCGAACAGCTGGGCTACCATACCCTGACCGGATTGGCCGAGGCCGACACCACCCATATCGTCCAGCTGGTGGCCAGCATGCTGGGCTCGACTTGCTGGCAGAACAGCCCGAAGGCCCGCAGTGCCATCGACGGTGCCATCGCACTGGCCCGCGCACATCTGGCGGCGGATGCGACAAACGGGGTGAATGGATGAGCCTCTTTACCGAACTGGGGATGCGATATCCCATCATTCAGGCGCCAATGGCAGGTGTGCAGGGTAGCGAGCTGGCGCTGGCCGTGACCCGTGCGGGCGGCTTGGGCTCCTTGCCTGCCGCCATGCTCACGCCAGCGGAGCTGCGCAGCGAACTGGAGCGACTTGCCCAAAGCGGCCTTGGGCCATTTAACATCAACTTCTTCTGCCATCGGCAACGGGAACCGGATCCCGTTGCTCTGGCCCGCTGGCAGCAGTGCCTTTCACCCTACTACGCAGAGTTTGGTCTGGAGCATTCAGCTGTTACGACGGCACCAAGCCG
Organism: Aeromonas sp. DNP9; assembly: GCF_001728955.1. NCBI lineage: Bacteria > Pseudomonadati > Pseudomonadota > Gammaproteobacteria > Aeromonadales > Aeromonadaceae > Aeromonas > Aeromonas sp. DNP9. Next base: position 145,157 of record NZ_LYSQ01000010.1, read on the forward strand.
TGCCCCCTTCAATGAGGTGCACGCCGCCATGGTAGCCGAGTTCAGACCTGCAGTGGTCAGCTTCCACTTCGGTTTGCCCGCGTCCGAGCTGCTTGCTCAGGTGAAAGCTGCGGGGGCCAGAGTTTTTGCCAGTGCCACTACGGTGGCGGAGGCCGTATGGCTCGCTCAACACGGCGCCGATGCCATCATCGCTCAGGGATTGGAGGCGGGTGGTCATCGCGGTCATTTCCTCTCCGATGATCTCGCCTTGCAGCAGAGCACCTTGACCCTGCTGGCGCAGATCCTCGCGGTGACCGATCTGCCGGTGATTGCCGCTGGCTGTATCGTCGATGGCAAGGGGATCGTCAACGCGCTGGCAATGGGGGCGAGCGCCGTGCAGATGGGCACTGCTTTTCTCTGCTGCCATGAAGCGACCACCTCGGCGCTGCATCGCGCCGCCATCCATTCACCAGAGGGCCAGCAGACGGCACTGACCAATCTGTTCAGTGGCCGCCCGGCGCGGGGTATCGTCAACCGTCTGATGCGTGAGCTGGGCCCGCTCTCGGATCTTGCCCCTCACTTCCCCTATGCCAGTGGCGCACTGGCACCGCTGCGCATCGCCGCCGAGAAGGCGGGGGACAGTGGCTTCTCTCCGCTCTGGGCTGGCCAGAATGTATCGGGCTGCAGGGAGCTTCCCGCCAGCGAGCTGATAGCGTGCTGGGTCAAAGAGGCTGGATTGGGATAAGCACTGCTATATACGCCTCTTTATATAGAAGTGGCCGTTGGTGCAGTGCGTCGGACGCGACGGTGCGGCGATGATGGATGAATGCCTGTCCCCTTGTGAGGCGCTTATCCGGTGACAAAACCCCGCATCCCACCCACTCCTGTGGGTAAGTCTGTATAAAGGCTGTGTGTTGATATGAATAACCAAGAAATTGCACTTTTTTGCAATTTTATTGCGGTAAAGCCTTGCCAATGTGAGCTGGATCTCTATAATGCGCCACATCGACGGGGCAAGCGGCAATGCAAACAGCCAGGTCGATAACCTCGCAAA